>DGNZ01000423.1 GCA_002389175.1 Rhodospirillaceae bacterium UBA4479
CAAGCGAAGGCGCGATCAAAGAAGGCGAGCCAGGGGTTAATGACTTTAAAATAAGTGGCACAGCTGTCCGAGATGTCATTCGTGATGGGGAGCGAGTTCCGGATTGGATGATGTGGGCACCGCTTCAAGATATGCTGCTTGCTGAGCGAGGCGCAGGTAGGGTCATCGTCGCAACATGACTACGAATGTTATCTTCATTTCGATTGATGCATTGAGAAAAGACCGTCTCAGTGCATACGGTTATGGTCGGCCAACGTCTCCGACGTTAGAAAAACTCACTGAAAGCGCATTTGTCTGCAACAATCATTTCGCCATCAATGCATCCACGATGGGTGCATTTCCAACAATTATGAATTCCAGCCGCCCTCTTTCCTATGGGGGTTTTGATAATGGCGCCTTTACTCGACCACCGTCAGTTTTCCGACAAATGCACAATGCCGGTGCACAGACCTATATGATGAGCACAGTTCATTGGGTTAATCGCTTTTTTGGCTATGGCGATGGTGTCGATGAAGAAGAAATGTTGTTTTCTCTAGGCGCACTGATCGGCACGACCGGCGCACTGACCCGCACGTCATTAGAACGATATAACGATGGAGAATTCACGCTCGAAGATCTGTTGAATATGATTACGCCCGTGATCAATGCTTCTTTTGACCGTCTTGAGCAGTTTGCCGAGGAGCGTATTTCCCGACATCATCGAGACAAAAAGCATTTCCGCCGTGCGCCATTTTATGCTGATGGTTTTGATTATCAACGTGTACTGCAAACAGTCGCCAGCCATCGCCAGAAACTTCATATGGATCCATCAGGTTATATAGAAACCTACATACCAAAGCCATTTCGTGCGACGGGCTGGATGAGCCCTGTTTGGCGTCGCCAACGTGAACCTTGGCGGCTAATAGAAGAAATCAGCGAAAAAATCCGCACACATATTCTCACTATTTCAGCCCCATCAGAGGCATTTTTACGACGACAGCGTTATAAACGTTATCCTGATGCTGAGATGCTTGTTGACCATATCCTTGATACGGTGACCACACGACCTAGCGAGAAACCATTTTTTCTCTGGACCCATTTCTTCGATACCCATTTGCCCTATTGCGCAGGCGCGCAACCAAATTGGCATAAAAAGACGGCGGGGCATCTTGAGGCTCTGGGTTATGATCCGCAAATTGATCCTGGATTGACGTTTGGTTCTGCGCCAACAACAGAGCAAGAGTGGGCACATTGGGGCGCACTTTATGACGCTGCAGTTCATTTTGTAGATGGCGCGATCGCACGCCTTATCGCAGGCCTGAAGCAAGCTGGATTATATGAAAACACGACTCTCATGTTTTGTGGTGACCACGGGGAAGAATTGGGAGAGAACAACGATATCAGTCATCATTTTCGGCTTTATGGTTACAACACACATGTACCGTTGATCATCAGCGGTAACGGGGTAAACCCTGGAGAAACGAACGCGCTGACAACACACTTGGACATCGCACCAACAATAACTGACGTGTCCGGTGGCAAAGCACACTCTGATTGGGAGGGTTTATCGGTCTTCGACAAGCACGTCGATAATCGCCAACAAGTGCTTATGGAAACTTTTTACGGGAGCCCGTGCGATTTTGAGAATAGGCCACTTTATTTCGGTGTACGCGATCTCGAATTTCATATGATGTGGAAAGAACATCGAGACTCGACCGACCACCTTAGTCCTGATGGAAATCAGCTTTATGATGTCGTAAATGACCCTCTCCAAAAAACCAATATTTATAACGATGCCCACCCTGCGGTATTGCATGGCAAACGCGTTATTGCAGATCGTATGAGAGAAATGCCTGAGGTTTCTGAAGACCGCATAATAAAAGCCTTCGGTTCCAACTCCAAGAGAATATAATGATTAAGTACGCCATATCAAATATCGCACTTACAGCTTTTGACCATGCTGCCGAACTTGAACGCCTTGGTGCATTAGGCATTAGCGGACTTGAAGTTGCGCCCAGTCGCCGCTGGCATGACACCTGGCACGGACTTGGCAACAATAAAGTTGCAGCATATCGGCGGGATATCGAACGCGCAGGCCTACAAACAGTCGGGCTGCATTCGCTGTTTTTTGATCATCCTGAACTCGGTCTTTTCAAAGAGTCTGAAGCGCGGGCTCATACTTTGGATTTTCTTGAGCATCTATCCAAAGTATGTCGAGATCTCGGTGGACGAACATTAATATACGGTGGCGGCAGGCGTCGTGGTGATCTTCCGGCGGATCAAGCCTACCCTGAAGCTATCGCCTTTTTTTCTGAGCTTTGTGAACGTATTGCAGACCACGGTACATGTTTCTGTTTTGAGCCTTTAGGGCCTAAAGATACTGACTTCATTAATTCAGCAATCGAAAGTCTCAATATAGCGCATGAGATCAACCATCCGGCATTACGTGTACAGCTCGACGCCAAGGCGCTCATAGAAAATAGCGAAGCCACGATTGAAACATTCCGGGCGGTTTCTTCTATGCTCGTGCATTTTCATGCTAATGAACCTGGCCTCGCTGTGCTTGGGTCGAGTGAGACAATAGATCACGCAGCGTTTGGTGAGATGCTCAACGAAATTAGCTATGACGGGTACGTATCTATCGAGCAACGCATGCTGAATGAAACTGCACCGCTCGATGACGCTGCAGCGAGTTTCCGAACGTTAAAGCGTTGTTATCCCAATTTGACGTCTGCTCAATCAGACAGCGAAACTGAATAAGATAAGGACAAGATAGATGAACGCATTCAATCGTCCCGACTGGATTCCTCATGTGCGTGACGGCATGCGCATTCTTGTCACAGGCGGTACCGGTGGTCTTGGGCGAGCCCTTGTAAAAATGCTCATGGAAGGCAGTGATTGTAAAATAGGCGTCCATGGTGGCAGTCAAAAATTTGCAAGTGATGATCCACGCATCATCCCAATCGTAAAAGCTTTTGAAACAGAGGCTGACTGCAAAGATACCATTCGTGAATTTGTGGAAATTGCTGGCGGCATTGATGCGTTGGTCATTCTGTCTGGTGGTCTCCATTTCAGAGAACACTGGAAAGAAATGCCTGCGGAGACGTGGGAGCGAGATATGGATGTTAATCTTAATCAACCATTTTTTCTCGCACGCGCAGCCATGCACCATATGGAAGAACAGGGCACAAGCGGCCGTATACTTTTAACAGGCACTGAGTCAGCACTCCACGGAGGCAGCCCTGTCTCATTTCCTTACGCAATCGCAAAACGCGGGACCGAGTGCATGGTTCAAGGGCTTGCCCGTGAGGGTGCACCAAAAGATATTCTTGTGAATGGCTTACGGTTTGGATTTATAGAAAGTGGATTTCATCAACGCTGGCACAGTCGTAGTGATGAACAGATGCTTGAGCGTGCCGATCTGGTACTCCTCAAGCGCGGCGGCCATGTTGATGAAGCTGCTGCTCTTATGACATACCTACTATCTGATTGGGCAAGCTTCATTACCGGCCAGATGATACCTTTAACTGGCGGTGATTGGCTCTAAAACATGAAAACCTTTTTATTGAAGTTATGCGATCATCCTGTACTCGGCGCTTTAATGGGCTGGTTCGGCAAATCATTTTTACACCATCCGTTACTCTTCGGGCTCCGAAATCCATTTCATGTGTCACATCTCGTTATTGAGCGGAATGACAGTCACTACATAACAACACCAAACAGTTATCTGTTTCTAGGGTCACCTGAATCTGCGCGGCTTACTTTTGACGGATCAACTTATGAGCCTGAAATTGCGTTC
Organism: Rhodospirillaceae bacterium UBA4479; assembly: GCA_002389175.1. Classification (GTDB taxonomy): domain Bacteria; phylum Pseudomonadota; class Alphaproteobacteria; order Rhodospirillales; family Casp-alpha2; genus UBA4479. The sequence continues at coordinate 3,779 of DGNZ01000423.1, forward strand.
TTGTTTAAACGCCTGACGTCATCAGGTGATGTCGTTTTGGATATTGGTGCGAACGTCGGCCTGCATACTGTTGCACTATCAAAACTCGTTGGAAATGGCCGGGTTGTCGCTTTTGAGCCTGTCACAGAAATGGCTGATCGGTTATCCGCAAATTGTGCGTTTAACCGATCAGAAAACGTCACGCTTGTCCGTGCCGCACTAGGTAAGGAAAGTGGCGTCGCAGACATCATGGTCAATCAAGGCGATCCCGGTATGGAGGGTACAAACTCCATGATCCAATCCGTTCA
>DGNZ01000428.1 GCA_002389175.1 Rhodospirillaceae bacterium UBA4479
TTCATCGATAACTGGACGCCTTTGATTGTTCTTGGAGTTTGAATATGAGTGGCGGTTGTTGCGGAAGTGATGCCAAGTTTGATGGAGTTTCGAACGAATTCAAACGCGCCCTGTGGGCAGTGATCGCTATCAATGGCGCGATGTTTTCTATCGAAATGGCCGCTGGCGCATTTGCCGGTTCAAAGGCGCTTCAGGCCGATGCCTTGGATTTTCTGGGTGATACCGTCACCTATGCGCTCAGCCTCTATGTCATCGGCATGTCTCTGAGGGTCCGCGCGACGGCAGCTCTCATCAAAGGACTGAGCCTCGGGGCAATGGGATTATGGGTCTTCAGTTCCACGGCCTATCAAGTCTTGGTCTTGGGTGTGCCATCGGCTGAGATTATGGGGGGCATTGGTCTCTTAGCCCTGACTGCAAACCTAGCAAGCGTCTGGATATTGATACGTTTCAAAGACGGAGATGCTAACGTTAGATCGGTTTGGCTTTGTAGCCGAAATGACGCCATCGGCAATGTCGCGGTAATTTTGGCCGCCGTTGGAGTCTATCTTAACGGAACCGCTTGGCCCGACCTGATCGTCGCAGCGCTGATGGCTGGCCTGTTCCTGTGGTCAGCCGGTCAGATTATCCGACAGGCAAGGCAGGAACTGGCGGATGCGCGTGTTGTGCCTGCTGAGTAAAGAAATTGGGAAGATAATCACCTTTATGCGGGGCGGGTTCCCCGTAGTGCAACAGCAATAGAAAGGACGGAACCATGTTTCAAAAAATTTTTAGTCACTTGATGACGTACGCAGGGTTGGTCTTGCTCAGCGCTACAAACGCATTCGCACAGCAGCAACCAGGATCGGGTTACGGCCCCCACATGTGGGATGGCGGATGGCACGGCTGGTTCTTCGGGCCAATCATGATGATTGTGTTTATCGCCGTCGCCGTTGTCGTCGTCGTTCTATTGGTACGTTGGCTCGGCGGACCAAGCCATCACAGTGCGCCGCTTCACCTGCCCGGAAAAACACCTCTCGACATCCTCAAGGAACGATTTGCAAAAGGCGAAATCGACAAGGAGGAGTATGAGGAGCGACGTCGTATCCTTGGTGACTAGTATATCTCCGCACCACAGACTGAATGACTGTTCGTGGCTAGAAGGAGACGTTGCGGGCGCAGCTGTTTCCTATCCGCTTTGAGCCGCAAAGCCGACTAATTCAAAGCACATGATTACTTTGATGTGCGCCGAGCAACCTCCTGCAAGATCGCGTCCATAGGGACGTTCGCCAGCTCGGCATGAGCCGCACCAATCTTTGCTATGACTTGGAACTGCTCATCGACCGATAGATCGCCATAGGCATTATATGTCGTCATTGCGTGCTCATGGCCGAGGTTCTGGCTTAAAGCCTTGAACTCAAGCTGCGAACAGTTCTGCTGCGCCCATTTAACAACCGTCTTCCGGAAAAGGTGAGGGTGATAGTAAGGTTGCCCCACGCGCTGGAATGCAACTTTGAACACTTCTCGGACCGGCTGGGCATTCGCCCAGTGTTCTCGCGATAACCCGTTGGCCCTGAAAGCCATTGTCGAAGCGTCATTCTCAACCAAAGTCTTTGGGAACAACGGTTCATTCGACTTTAGCCCCAGGACATCCTGAGCATACTTTAACCAGTCCAGAACGATCTCTTCCGCCTCCGGCATGACCTGACTGACGAACCGCGTATTGATGCCTTTTCGCCTTTTCGTCCTTACGTGTTTCGGGTCTTGCCAGACTGTTTTCCGTTGAGCATCAACATCCTTCATTTTGAGCGAAACCAGAGCATCGTCGCGGACGCATGTGATCACGGTGAAGGCGAACAGAGCCCGGTCGCGCTTTTCAATGTCCGTGTCGGACGGCATCGCGGTCAGGGCCTTTGATAGTTCCTGCAAAGTAGGCGGTACCTTCTCGCGAGAAGCGCGACCGGCCCGATTGGCGTTGTCGGATAGCCGCAAGTATTGAACCGCCCTGCCATCTACTTTCCGGATGTATTGTGGATGGATCGCCAGCCATTCAAAGAACTCTCGGAGGCTTTGAAGGGTCGAACGCATTGTCGCGATGCTGAGACTGTCGCCATTTTTATTCACCTTCTTCTCCAGCCAAGCCTTGAAGGCTTTGGCCTGATCCGCATCGAGCGTCCGAAAATCAGCGTATCGCGTAAATTCCTCGAACAAGTTTATGCTGTTCCAAACAGCTTTCACCGTCTTCGGATCACGACATTTGCCGTGCAGAAGAGCGTCCTCGTATTGCTTCTTCGCAACCTCGTTTTTTGGGTTGTATTCAGGCATCACTAATCCCCTTCTGAAGTTTGACAATTACGGGGCCACCCGTTCCCACCACTATGTTCGATGGCAGGTGCGTTCTTGTTCGGAAAAAGGGGGTGGATCTCGGACCAATCCCTGCCGCTGACGACCTTGAATTGACCTGTGCCGCATTCGCCGCATTTTGCTTTTACTCGGATGGTTCCGTTCGGCAGGTTCTTTGCCTGGAGAGTGTCCACAGACGGCTTTCGTGGCACCCTGCACTTGCAGCAATAGATCTCATTTGCGCCGCAGGGTTTCTTGTTTCGCATGTTCAGCCTCTGAAGGAACCGACGGAGATCGCTACTGTGGACGTAGTATTTCTTGAACCCCGGAAGACGTTTTAGGCCCTCTTCCCTGATCCAGCGAAATACGGTGTGAGAGGCGATGCCATAAAGTTCGGCCACTTCTTCCACGGTGTAGGTGTAGTTCCCACGGACCCGGGCCAGCGAATACCGGTTCCGGCGCGCCACGTTATTGCGCCCCTTTCTCGGCGATCAGGGCCTTAATGTCGTCGACCCGCCAGGCTGTAACCTTCGGGCCCAGCTTCACCGGTTGAGGATAGATTTTTGCTTTCACGCCAGCCCACCAAGTGGACTTGCTGACGGGAAATATCTTCAGGATTGTCGAAAGCCGGACGAAACCGGTTTCAGGAAGAATGGGGTCGTGCATTTCAGTTCGCCTTCGGTTGTTTTGAACCGAGGTGAACCTATGCGGTCTCGTTTCGGGATAGGCCGAACTCGGTTAAGCGCAAACCGAATTCGGTTTAGCCGGATTCATCGTTTGGCAAACTCGGCAGCAGTTCCGCCGCCTCTTTCAGCCACTTGCGGACAGTATCGACGTCCAT
>DGNZ01000244.1 GCA_002389175.1 Rhodospirillaceae bacterium UBA4479
TGGATGGTGGATGGTCAAAAGTGGATTGGTTGACCGTCCCGATGTCAGCCAATACCGATTGGCGACCCATCTATTGATGGCATTTTTAATTATCGCTATGGCTTTATGGACAGCGCTTGATTTGCTTAGTGAAAAAGCGATCGCTGTGTCTGCGTTTACGCGCGGATACGCATCACTCATCGTGGGGATTATTTTCGTGACTGTCTTTTCTGGTGCACTGGTCGCGGGGCTGAATGCGGGGGTGATTTATAATACATTCCCGTTGATGCAGGGTGAGCTTTTCCCACCAGAGGGATTTGCTGTGACACCGTGGTACAAGAATTTCTTTGAAGACTATGCAACGGTCCAGTTCCAGCATCGCGTGCTGGCAATTGTCAGCGCTTTATTGGTTTTTGGGTTTTGGTATGCAGGGCGTACGTTACAGCCAGAATGGCGAATGCGCGCGAATGTCATGTTGGGCGTTGTTGCGTTACAAGTTGTGATGGGTATTTCGACACTGCTGCTGGTCGTGCCGATCCCGTTGGCAGCTGCGCATCAGGCTGGTGCAGTGTTACTATTAATTGCTGCAATTTGGACCAGGCATGGGCTTCGCACCACTTGATTCAGTAATAGTTTGAATCCTTCCTTGCCATAAGCACCCACCACCCGCCAAAATCGAGGTGGTAACGGGCGTTTTTGCGTCCGATCTAAATGTTCAGGAGGCTTGGATGAGCGATACAAAATACCGTTTGGTGACACGAAGCGATTTTGACGGACTGGTGTGTGCAGTATTGCTAAAAGAATTGGATATCATCGACGATATCAAGTTCGTCCACCCCAAAGACATGCAAGATGGTACTATTCTGATTTCCGATGGGGATATCACAACGAACTTGCCATACGTTGAAGGTGTCTACTTGGCGTTTGATCACCATTCGAGCGAAACAATACGTGTGGAATCAAAGCCAGAAAATCATATTATTGACCCAGATGCCCCATCTGCTGCCCGTGTCGTATATGACTATTACGGTGGTGCTGAGCGATTTGCGGGTATCGCTGACGATATGATGCAGGCGGTAGATAAAGGTGACAGGGCGCAATTCAGCGAACAAGAAATCTTGAAACCCGAGGGTTGGGATCTCTTGAACATGTTGATGGATAGCCGAACGGGGCTTGGCCGTTTTCGGGAATTCCGCGTATCAAACTATCAATTGATGATGCAGCTGATTGATTATTGCCGGAACCACTCGGTCGAAGAAATCATTGCCCTTCCAGATGTCAAAGAGCGGGTTGATCTGTATTTCGATCACGATGACAAGTTCCGGGATCAAATTAAACGCTGCACCACCATACATAACAATTTGTTGGTCCTTGATCTTCGCGAAGAAGAGACGATTTATGCAGGCAATCGTTTCATGATTTATGCCCTTTATCCGGACTGTAATATTTCGATTCATGTCCTTTGGGGATTGAATAAGTTGAATACGGTGCTTGCGACGGGCAAATCAATCGTCAATCGAACAGCCAAAACCAACGTTGGTGAGCTCATGTTGAAATATGGTGGTGGCGGTCATGAAAATGCCGGAACCTGCCAGGTTGAAAATGATGATGTAGAAAAAGTCTTGGGCGAGTTGATCTCTAAAATCACTTCTGACGGGTAATCGCAAAACGTGATCGGGAAATTCTTCAGCATTCGATATCTTCAAATGACGCGTGCATCACGTGCGATTACGGCTGTGTTTTCGATTTCGTTCGTTGCCTTGGTCATCACTGCATGTGTGACAGACCAATCTGCGATTGGGCGCGTTGTGATGGCGCTCAACGAAAACGCATCACCGTTACCACAAAGCACGCAGCGGGAACTTTCTAGGTTTGAAGAAACCTATAATGCGTTCGCGCATGACGCCACCGACCGTGAACGTCTGGATTATTTCAATTTTGCCTATCGTCGTGTTCGTGCCAGCTATGTCTATGATGTTGATGATAGCGCCTTAATTGATGCTGCAATTGCAGGTGTGACTGAAAAAGATCCGAAGCCTAATTCGGTTATGGCTCAAGTACTTGTTGAAGATGCATTACATAAAATGCTGAAAGCCTTGGACCCGCATTCCAGTTATTTGGATGCCGAGGAATTCCGAGACAGTTTCGCCAATACAAAGGGCGAGTTTGGTGGCCTTGGAATTCAGATCACTATGGATGGCGATTTGGTCAAGGTGATATCACCAATTGAAGGAACACCGGCAGAGCGGGCAGGAATGCTGGCGGGGGATTTGATTACCCATATAGATACGATTGCAGTTCAGGGCAAAAGCCTTCGTGAAGCCGTTCGATTGATGCGGGGCAAGGCGGGCGACCCTGTCGTACTTACCGTGCGCCGCCCCACCAGCGATGATTTTGATGTTCGAATTGTGCGCGCCATCATCGAGGTGAAATCGGTCCGACACAGCATAGAAAGCGATGTTGGATATATCCGTATCACGCGCTTTAACGAAAAAACAAAAAGCGGCATCCAAGAGGCGATCTCTAAGATTAAGGACGAAACGGGCAGTCGGTTACGCGGTGTCGTGATTGATTTGCGAAATAACCCAGGCGGCCTGCTTAATCAGTCCGTTTCAGTGACTGACTCATTTTTAGAGCACGGCAAAATCGTTGCAATCAAGGGGCGTGATGGTCGTAACGAACGTTCTTATTACGCCGACGATGGCGACCTGATTGACCAAATTCCGATGGTTATTTTGGTGAACCAAGGGTCAGCTTCTGCATCAGAGATTGTGGCGAGTGCCCTGCAATATCACGGTCGGGCTATTGTGATGGGGACGCGGACATTTGGGAAGGGTTCGGTTCAGACGATTATGCCCATGCCCCTCGAAGGGGCCCTGCGTTTAACGACAGCATTGTATTATTCGCCATCCAATCAAACGCTCCAGGCCCTGGGCGTGACGCCCGACATCGTCGTTATTAAAGATACAGATGTAGAGGCCGCGCCACCCCGTCGCCGCGAAGCCGACTTACCAGGGGCAATTCCAGCGCAGAACGAAGACGATCACGTGTCAAAACCGAGGATTTCGGAAGCGGCGTGCCCCGCAATTGGCGCGGCAAAAGATCATATTCTTGGCTGTGCGATTGAGTATTTGCGTTCGGGCAATCAAGAGGCATTCTTGCGACGTTACGCCCCTGCGGGCCAAGGTTAAGCATCTCAATTTAAAAGATGGCGCTATACCGTAGAGGGTTGTCCACTTCCTTGATTTAGCAAATTTATCAACGCTGTTAACGCGCTGCTGTCCCTACGTTGTTGGTGACGCAGCATATGATAGCTACGTGGCGGAACATTGAGCGGCAGCGCACGCAGAGATCCATTGGCTAAAGATGATGCGACAACGTGACGAGAGATCAATGTTGCCCCGGCACCTGCTTCAACGGCTTCGCGAACAGCTTCGTTGCTTGGCAATTCAAGGACAATGTTGAGATCATTCCATACCAGGTTTTCTGATCTCGCCATATCTTCAAGTACCTCGCGTGTGCCAGAACCTTGTTCGCGAATAATCCATGGTAATTTCACAAGGTCGATTTTCTGACTTCCGCTGCCGAGTTTCGGCCAGCGTTTTGACGAAACAACCAGGGCCAATTGGTCATGATCAACAAGCGTGCGTTCGATGTTTTTGGCTGATGTGGAGCCTTCGACAAATCCGACGTCCGCTTTACTATCAACGACAGCTTTTTCAACGTCGCGGGTGTTTGAAATTGTGACGTTTAAGGTCACTTCGGGGAACCTGTCATGGAAGGCCGCGAGTCGCCGCGGCAACCAGTAATTGGCAATCGTTTGGCTTGCTGCGATGTCCAGTTTTCCGACTGTTTTACCGCCCAATTCACGCAAATGCCTTTGGGCCGCACGAGCCGATGAAAGCAAGGCCTGGGCCTCAGCTAAAAAATGCTCTCCCGTTTCTGAAAGTTGGATCGATCGACCGACCCGGTTGAATAGCTTGATTTCGTATTGGGTTTCTAATGCGGCAACAGCTGCCGAAGCCGCTGATTGAGTAATTCCCAGTCGTTCTGCAGCCCGTGTCACATGACCTAATTCAGCTATAAGGACGAATATTCGAATTTGATTCAGTGTCATGATCAAATCATAAGCAAAATTTGTTAAAACAACAATTATTAATCATTGGACTAATGAATGAATGTTTGGCACATCTGATGGTCTAATCATCTCTGTCTAAGGCTTCCATCAATGGACGAAATTGCACAAACCCGGCGTAACACTCGCGCTTTGGGGAATATTTTTAGAACCTTACATAATTGGCTTCGCCCACAACGTCGCTATCAGCCAAGCCGAACGTATATGCGAGGGCCAGGACCAGCCTGCCAACAGAGCACAAAAAACCATAACGGGGAGCAAGTAACGTCATGACGACGAGCGAGAATCCAGTAGATACATCCCCAGAGGTCGCTGACGAAGTAAAAACGACGACCTGTTATATGTGCGCCTGCCGCTGTGGTATCAAAGTCCATCTTAAAGACGGCAAGATAAGATATATCCAAGGCAACAAAGATCATCCCGTGAACAAGGGCGTTTTGTGCGCCAAGGGTTCTGCAGGGATTATGACGCAGTACTCGCCAGCGAAATTGACCAAGCCTTTGAAGCGTGTTGGTGAACGCGGTTCAGGTGAATTCGAAGAAATTGAATGGGATGAAGCACTTGAGATCGCGACGGGATGGCTTGGGAAAATTCGCGAAACCGATCCGAGGAAACTCGCGTTCTTTACGGGCCGCGATCAATCGCAGTCATTAACAGGATGGTGGGCAAGCCAGTTTGGCACGCCTAATCACGCGGCGCATGGTGGCTTCTGTTCGGTGAATATGGCGGCCGCAGGTCTATATTCCATCGGTGGATCGTTTTGGGAATTCGGTGAGCCCGATTGGGACCGTGCGAAATACTTCCTCATGTTCGGCGTCGCCGAGGATCATGATTCAAATCCAATCAAAACGGGCCTTGGAAAACTAAAAACAAATGGTGCCAAGTTCGTTTCCGTGAACCCCGTCCGGACAGGGTATTCCGCGATTGCCGACGAATGGCTGGGCATTAAGCCGGGTACCGATGGTTTGTTCGTTATGGCACTCATTCACGAGTTGCTGCGAACCGGTAACATCGATGAAAATTATCTGGCGACTTACACCAACTCGGCATGGCTGGTTATCCAAGACCCTGGTGCTGAAGATGATGGATTATTTGCTCGCAACGAAGAGGGTGCCCCGCTGGTGTGGGACGGCGAGAAAAACGCCATCGCATCGGGCATGGATATTACGGCAAAACCGGTTTTGGTTCGTGATGTAAAACTAGATGACGGTCGTAAGGCTGTGCCTGCATTCCAGTTGATGGCCGAACGTTATCTGGACCCTAAGTACACACCTGAGGCCGTTGCGGATAAAACGGGAGTTCCTGCTGCTACGATCAAACGGATTGCTGCCGAGATCGCACATGTGGCGTTCAAAGAATCAATTGAGATCAATACTCCTTGGACCGATGCCTATGGTCGCAAGCATGATAAGTTCATTGGTCGACCTGTTGCCATGCATGCGATGCGCGGTATCTCGGCCCATTCAAACGGATTTCATACTTGCCGAGCCATTCACCTGCTGCAGACATTGATCGGCAGCGTGGATTGCCCAGGTGGGTTCAGAAATAAACCACCATTCCCAAAAGCGATCCCGCCTGCATTGAAACCAGCCGGTAAGCCAGGGGATATCCAGCCAGGACAACCGATGAACGGCCCACCACTTGGTTTCCCAACGGGTCCTGAAGATTTACTTGTTGAGGCTGATGGGCGCCCGGTGCGGA
>DGNZ01000041.1 GCA_002389175.1 Rhodospirillaceae bacterium UBA4479
CACTGAAATTGGGGGCTAGACAAGTAATCGTTTTCATCGCAAGGCCCGGTAGATCAGCGCGGCTTATACCTTTTGCTTCCAACTGTACGTCAGTCATCGCATCTAAGTCCGCATAAACGCAATAAGCCTGATAGCCAGATGTCATGCCCTGGAAAGCGGCACGCAGACGACTGAACCCAAACGCAACAAAGTTTGGTGAAGCTTCAAAGCTACCGCTGGTTGCTGTAATAACCTTCATAAGATTTCTCCTTTTGCTGCACTGCAGTATAAAGTGAAATCATTTATTTTCAACTAACAAGTCGCGCATTCATAGCGGGTATGACGCAGATGCATTGCTATAAGTCGCGTGCCTTGAGTGCAGCATCAAGGCGGGGATAAACTCTACGGGCGTTGCCTTCAAAGACCTTTGCGCGCTCTGCGTCAGTTATGTCCAAGGCATCAATGTAACGTTTGGTGTCATCAAAGTTATGCCCGGTTTCGGGGTCAACGCCCTTTACCGCGCCAAACATCTCTGAGGCAAATAAGATGTTGTCAATGTCGATCACTTTGAACAGACAGTCAATTCCGGCCTGATGATAAACACATGTATCAAAGTAGACGTTACGCATCACATGGTCGCGCAGCGGTGGTTTGCCCATCATATCCGCCAAGCCCCGGTAGCGCCCCCAGTGATAAGGCACGGCACCGCCACCATGCGGAATGATCAGGCGTAAGTCTGGGAAGGCGGTAAACAAATCGCCTTGCAGGAATTGCATGAAGGCCGTGGTGTCAGCGTTGATGTAATGTGCCCCAGTCATATGAAAGTTTGCATTACATGATCCAGAAACATGGATCATCGCAGGAACGTCCAGTTCAACCATTTTTTCAAAAAACGGATACCATGCGCGGTCGGTCAACGGCACACCCGTCCACATGCCCCCACTTGGATCAGGATTTAGGTTACAGCCGACAAAGCCGAGCTCCGTGACGCAGCGCTCCAATTCCTCAATAGCATTTGCAATTGGTACTTTTGGATTCTGCGGCAACTGGCAGACGCCGATGAAGTTATCCGGGAAAAGCTGCGTGACCCGATGGATCATATCGTTGCTGTGCCGGGTCCAGATCTTTGACACGGCCTCGTCCCCGATATGGTGGCCCATACCCGATGCGCGCGGGCTGAAGATCGTCATATCCGCCCCGCGATCTTTTAACGCTTTCAGCTGATTGGCTTCTACGCTTTCGCGGATTTCATCATCAGAGATTTCGGGAAACGACGGCATAGGGCCGCCAGTTTCAAAGGCTGCAACCTGCGCCTTACGGAAATCCATGAACGGCTTTGGTTCGGTCGTGTAGTGCCCGTGACAATCAATAATCATTGGCCGCGCTCCCAGTCTGCTTGACTGACATAGGTCAGCCCTTTTTCCTTAAGACGGCCGCGCATATCATTGACATCAAGACCCAACTCACCTGCCTGATACCGAAGGCGGGATTGTTCTTCTTTTTCGATGCGCGCCTGCGACGCTTTCACAACCGCCCCGGCCGTCAAACGCGGCACAACAACAATACCATCGTCATCCGCCACGATCACATCTCCGGGCCGTACGATTTCATCGCCGCAGGACACCGGGACATTCACATCACCCAAGACTTCCTTGACTGTTCCATGCGCCGAGATCGAGCGGGACCAGACCGGAAATCCCAAAGCCTCTAGATCGCGGATATCCCGGCACCCAGCATCAAGGATCAAACCCGTGACACCGCGCGCTTTCAATGAAGTACCCAGTAAATCGCCAAAGTACCCCGAATGCGATTCTGAAATTGTGGCGGCAACAAGCACATCGCCTGGTTGGCATTGTTCGACCGCGACATGGATCATCCAGTTGTCACCGGGGGCTAAGGTGCATGTCACCGCCGTCCCGCTGATCGCGGCACCTTTGTAGATCGGGCGCAGCCGATGGTGCATCAGCCCGGTGCGGCCCTGAGCTTCATGTACGGTGGCGACACCATATTGCGCCAAGGCTTCGGTGGCTTTGGCATCTCCGCGTTTGATATCTGTTACGACAACCGGCATGGCGGCTCCTCTTGTCAGGCGGTTTGAAGGGCGCGGCAGGATGCGAACCCTTCGGTTAATTCAGTGCGGTCAAGGTTGCGCCCAATGATGACCATTCGCGATGATCTTACATCTTCAGACCATGGCGCACCAAGAACACCTTCGTACATCATATGCACAGATTGAATGATGATGCGACGCTCTTGGTCTTCGACATTCAAGACACCCTTCAGCCGCAAAATATCCGCGCCACGCAACATTAAAAGTCTTTCAAGCCAAGCCTCTAGGGCGACATCATCTAGCGGGTCTTTGCTTTCCAACGCGACGCATGCAATTCCATTTGCGGCGACATGATCATGGCGGTGATCAGTGATATCCATATCTACAGCGATCCGCTCTAATGAAAAGCTGTGCGTATCCAAGATGCAGGAGTGGTCGATCACGCCGCGGTTAGTGCGATGAATTTGCGCGTGCGGGTTCAGGTCGCGCAGCGCCTTTTCTGTGCTTTCCACATCAAACCCATCAGCCACCTTGTTCAGGACAATCACGCTCGCCAATGCAACCTGATCCGCAGCATCTACACTATCCTCAAGCCGTGCAGCT
>DGNZ01000397.1 GCA_002389175.1 Rhodospirillaceae bacterium UBA4479
CTTTTGTAGCATCTGTCATATTGGGCTCTCTTGAGACATTCGCTGCAGGCGGGACCAAGGACTGCTATGCGGACGAAGCCGGCCTTGGATTTTCGAACTTCGCTGACGCAGCATTTCTTTGCGCATTCGGCAAGTCTTTTGCCACATTGCAGGTAATGTCGTGGAAACGGTCATTGATGGACAGTTTTTGGATCTGTTCTCAAACGGCACTTTCGCGGCACTATCACCGGCCCTTTGAGATGCAGCACCGTGTTGACGTACGAGGTCTGCTTTATTTCCATTTACATTGGCAACGAAAGAGAGCATCGACTGAAAAACCACCGCAGCGCATTATTCTGTGAGGTCTCGACAGACGTTCCGAAAGTAGATGTTTGTTTTTTTGGGGGCGTTGTGATCGTCTACTGGTGCTTGTGCCTAAACCTTTTCACGATCTCTCTTCAGGATGGTTAATAGGTGTGCAGCAGTTACAGGCTTATCGACGAATTCAATATCACGTGCCCCCAGATCGCCTAGCGATGACTTCCCACTTATAAGGATGTGCAACGCCTGATCAGTGTGCTGTTTCGATGCCGTCAATACATCTAGACCATCTTGTGCACCACCAAGATCGAAATCACTGACGATGATGTCAAAATTGTCCCTTTTAGCGGCCTCAATTGCGTCTTTAGCGGTAGCATAGGTCTTTGTGCGATAGCCGAGATCCGTAAGTGCTTGTGCCGTGACCCGTCGATCTCTTTCATTGTCATCGACTACCAATGCTTCTCCGGCAAAACCAAACTGCGAGCCAACAACATTCTCATCGGCGGAGGGCAGTGAAACGGTTACGGTTGTGCCTTTGCCTTCATGACTGTCTATGTCCAGCTTGCCGCCACTTTGATTGATAAAGCCATAGACGATTGAGAGACCAAGCCCGGTTCCGCCGTCCCCGGCGCGCGTTGTAAAGAACGGCTGAATAACCTTTTCTTGTATGCCCTTTGGCATTCCTGAGCCTGTGTCGGACACGACAATTTCCGCCTGCCCGTCATCGGTTTTGGTTAGGATAATACGGATCACACCTGCGGTCTCGATGGCGTTGTTACTGTTCAGGACAAGGTTGAAGATCGCGGATTCCAACTGACCGGGGTCGGCACGTACATAAAGCGGGGCGTTTGCTGGAACCACCTCAAGGCGAACATCGGGTTTCAATCCGATCTCGACCAGTTCGACCATGCCTTTGACCAGCACGTTGAGGTCGAACACTTTGGGCGACAAGGGTTGTTTGCGCGCAAAGGCCAGCAGCCTGTCGATGAGCGCCGCACCATAGTCCACCGCATTTTCAATAGCGGACACATTTTGCGTCTTCACAGTCGTTTCGTCCAACAGATGCGCGTGTGTTCGGATCGTCGACAGGATGTTGGCAAAGTCATGCGCCGTATCCCCCGCAAGTTTGCCGAGCAGTTCAATCCGGTCGATCTGGGCCACACGTTCCGCCACCTGGTGTTGTTCTGTCACATCTGAAATCAGCCAGACCCGCCCTTCATCAGGCAAGCGACTTGCGCGGATTTCAAGCACGTCGCCTTCGCTGGATTTTAGGGCCAGATGACCAAGGTGTTGCACGCTTAGCCCGGCTGTCGTGGCGCTTGCCCCAAAAACGGACTGACGAAGCCAATCGACGAACGACCCTTTGAGATCACCGACGCCCAAGATGCGTTCAAACGCGGGGTTGGAGGCCGTCAATTGGCCTCCACTGTCCGTGATTGCGATCCCGTCGGTAATGTTGGCAAAGACCTTTTCAAAGAGCGCGTTGCGTTGATCAAGCTGCCGGTTCGAGCGGTCAAGTCGCAGCGCATTTGCGCGAAAGCTGCGGAAGGATCTAAACAGATCGCCAATTTCATCATCCCTACCAAGCCTGCGCGGCAAGACGCTGCTGCGATCACCGTTGGCGAGCCGCACCATCGCCTCGGACACGCGGCTGACATTAAAAGCAACATAGCGCGACACATAAAGCGCTGCGACTAGGGCAAGGGAAAGGGCGGCAAGGCTAATGGCGGCGACAGACACACGGGTGAATTGGATCGTGCTGGAAGACGAACTGCGTTCCTCAGTTAAAACAGCCTCTGCGCGTTTTGCAAAATCGGTCGCAAGCTCATTGATGTGGTTGGCGTCGCGCCGGATGCGAAAAAGTGCATTTTGCGCATCGAGGGTGAGGCCAAGCTCTTGACGCCGCAATTCAAAGACACCTTCTGTGCCCAGAACCAGTGCGTTTAGGCGGTTCAGATATTCAGTCTGACGACGTGTCGTTGGGCCTGCCGACTCAAGCTGGGATTTGCGTTGGTAATGGCGCTGCTCTTCTCCGACCCCGATTAGATTGTCGTTGTAGGCGGCGTTCAACGCATCCGCATTCATGCTGTGCAGTGTCCACCACGTCAGCCGTTCTTGCGTATCAGACGTTTGATCCTCAACGCGCAGTGTCACGTCTTCGCGCAACGTGCTGAGATCCGAGACACGGGCGCGCACGACGGCCTGTACTTGATCCAAAGACTGCGAAGCGATGACCAGATCACGGATTCCATTCTCCATCTTGACCGTCAGAGCCGTCAGATTGGCTCGGTCGGTTTCAGCAGTCGTCGATGTTGGCCATTCTTCTCGAACACGTTCCAAAATACCGAGCAACTTCTCACCTTCCTGTTCAATCAGAAAGTTTGATTGCTGGTTCAGCAAATAAGGTGCAGAGGTCGCGAGGTCAGACGATCGCTTCGACAAATCAATCGCCTGTGCCACCTGCGCAAGCGATTGTTGATGCAAGTCTTGCAGGCGGGCATCAACGCGCTGAAGCGCAATCCATGTCAACGTACTGATACAGACAATCGCAAGCGCCAAAAGCCCAAGCGCTGTCCAAAGCCGACCACGTACCGAACTGGGCACCAAAGGCATCACAGTTGTCCGTGCGTTGTGCCTGTGACAAAGATGTAGCCTTGCCCGCGCCGCGTTTGCAGATGGACGGGTTTGGACGGATTTTGCTCGATCTTGCGCCGCAGCCGAAGGATCAGCACATCCACGGTGCGATCCACATATTTCGTCAAATCGTTGCCAAGCTCAGTCAGCAGTTCAACCCGTGGGATGATCTCATTCGGGCGCTTCAGGAAATAGTCCAAAAGGCGGTATTCTGCGTTTGTCAGCGAGATTTCATCGCCCGCCTGGTCAAACAGAATGCGCTGCTTTTGATCCACTGTGAGCCGTCCTAACGGCACGCGGGACGGGTCGATAGCCGCCATTGGACGCTCGTCAGACTTTCCATATCGTCGCAGGACTGCACGGATCCGGGCAACCAATTCGCGCGGATTAAACGGTTTGAGGATATAGTCATCAGCCGCGATTTCCAGCCCAACGATCTTGTCGGTTTCATCACCGCGCCCCGTCAACATCACAATGGGCAAATCCCGCGTACGACGAATATCCATCGCCAAGGTCAGCCCGCTTTCATCACGCAGTTGCAGATCTATCAGCACAAGGTCGAGCGCGGTGTTGGCCTCTGCCGCGTGATATTCTGCGATATTGGCCAGTGGAACCGGATCAAACTGGTTGTCAGCCAGCAGCGCGACCAGCGCATCGCGCATGGCAGCTTCGTCATCCACAATTCCGATCTTTGGTCGCGACACGCCCGGCCTCCTTGTTCAGCCTGTGTTAGCACCAAGACGACAGCGGCGTCTCATGCATATTTGTTTCAATTGTTACAATTATCCGGCGTAATTGTAACGGTGTTAACGAAGTGTCCGGCCCGCTGTAGCATTGTTCATAAGGCTTGAGTGTCACAAGGCATCACCAATCCTTAGGGGTAGAGGGGCATCGCCACGTGGAGGAACGTTGGCGTGCTAGAACTCTAAGGGAGGATAGAATGAAGAAACTTGGATTAATTTCTGTTGCGGCATTGATGGCATCTGGAGCCACTGCTTGGGCGGACGAACTCAGCGTGGTGTGCGGCGCCGAACAAGACTGGTGCGACCTGATGGTGTCGGCGTTTGAAGCTGAAAACCCGGACATCGACGTATTGATGGTTCGCAAATCGACCGGTGAAACACTGGCTCAGATCCGCGCCGA
>DGNZ01000136.1 GCA_002389175.1 Rhodospirillaceae bacterium UBA4479
TCATCCCGGACTTGATCCGGGACCCAGAGCGCCACTTAACCTTGGGTCCCGGCTTTCGCCGGGATGACAACAAATGGTATAGGTCAATCTCATGAGACATATCGGAGACTAAACATGGCCTGGATCATTCTTTTCCTCGCGGGGTTATTCGAAATCGGCTGGGCCGTTGGTTTGAAATATACAGACGGTTTCACCAAGCTGTGGCCGTCTGTCGGCACGTTGGCATCCATGGGTGTTAGCGTGGCGCTGTTGGCCTTGGCGCTTCGGACATTACCACTGGGTACGGGCTATGCCGTCTGGACGGGTATCGGGACCATCGGCACTGTGATTTTTGGGATCATCGTCTTCCAAGAACCTGCAAATGCGCTCAGACTAGCATTCATCGCCATGATCGTGGGCGGGATTGTTGGCCTGAAACTCATCACCACGCATTAACCCGCCGTCACGGCTCCCCAACGACACCACTGATGAGATTTTCATTCAACAGCCGAAATGGCAGGGATCCGTGGCCTTTTGCCACGGCTTCTATATATTTTACCCGGACGTTGTGTCGAGCACGGATACGCTTTAACGCGTCCTCGGCAGTAATCACATTGAATGCCAATTTGTCCTGCGGTCGCAATTGCACAAGACGGTCAATATCATCCGAAACCACCGTCGCAATTTTGGGGTACCCGCCCGCGGTCTGATGATCCGAGAGCAATACGGTCGCAACACCATCGCCTGCGACCTGTATGGAGCCGCGAACGATCGGTTCTGACGGCATATCAAGCTTTGCGGATGGTATGAGTGCAGGCCCACTTAATCGAACCCCCATGCGATCAAAGGCGTTGGTCAGGTTGAAAGAACCGGTTTTCAAATTATCGATACTTTCTTCGGCAAAAAAGCGATCTTGCGGCCCCAAAACTGCATCAATCTCACCGGGGGGTCGTTCCGAGACGAGAAGGGGAATCTCACCTTCACGGCTATCTCTAATATCTGCACCACGTACTTCTATCGTTGATCCAGAATGAACGCTTCCTCCGCCAAATCCGGACATACTGTGCGTGGCGGCACTGCCTAGCCATTGCTTGGCCACAATGTTTCCCGCAAAGGCGAGGTAGGTCCAGTTACCCGATGGGCCCGGTTGTATCACGAGTTTCTGACCTGCCTCTATCCGTGAAACCCGACAGGAAGAGAACTTTTGGCTACCAACCGAAACATTAAAACCACCACCATAAACGGCAAACGAGGCTTCGCCTGATTTACAATCGAGGGTTAAACCACCCGCAGATACTTCAATTACAGTCGCTTTTGACGAGTTCCCAATGGCTAAGTTGGCGATATCGAATGCGTTACGGTCCATGGGGCCTGATCGCGGCACACCAAAGCGGGCCAAGCCGCGCCGACCAGAATCCTGAATGGTCACCAGTGGCCCGGCATGAGTGACGGAAAGTGAGACGTCAGTCATTTTACTGTGCCCCTGTCTTTATGGTGTGGTAGTCATCCAGCCCAATACGGCGAAAATTTACCGGGTCGCCCACATCAAACAAAAATGGATCATCATCGTCGCCAGTTAGGATAAGGGTTGGGGATTTGCCGATAATCCACCATCCCGTCGGCATCGTGATCGTCGTGACCAGGCATTGCGGGCCCGCAATCAGCACACTGCCTGCTGCGATGCCCCGTATCGCACTCTTTTTACGGGGCAAGCGGATTTCCTCTGGTACGGACGCCATATAGGCATATCCCGGCGCGAAACCATACATGTAGACGCTGTAATCGCCAGCAAGATGAGCATTAATGACGGCCTCGGTTGAAAGACCCGTTAAGCGCGCAACCTCTTCGAGATCAGAATTCTCAACCGACTCGTAACACACTAAGACTTCACGGACAGTGGTTGCGGTTTCATTGTTTGAGGAGTCGGTAAGCAATTCAATGACGGATGCTTCGACAGATTTGTGATCTGTCTGCAATGGATCGAAATCGATCAGGATGTTAACGAACGCAGGCACCGATTCAATGAAACCATTAAACGGATGAGCGGCGAGCCCTCGATCAAGGCGATGAACGGCCTGATTTGTCTCCTTGGACACCTTATCGCCAAATTCGACGAGTAGGGCATGATCGCCAACGGCACGAAATGAGGGTTGAGCCATCAATCAGGCGTCCAGGAAAGATCGAACGTCGATCTTTCTGTCCACCAAACATTGGCGGATATGGGCAGCCATTTCGACAGCACCTGGGCTGTCCCCGTGAACGCATATTGAGTGGGCTTCCAACTGTACAGTTCCACCCTCAAGGCAGGGCATATGGCCGGTTTCAAGGAATGAAATCAGGCGATCAGACGCCTCGGTGGCATCATGCAAAACAGCACCCGGTTGCTTACGGGGCACCAACTGACCATTGGACTGATATGCTCGGTCGGCAAATATCTCTGAATATGTGGGTAAACCCATATCCTTGGCTGCGCGTTCAAATTCAGTACCAGAAATCGCCAAGACCGCCATATCCGACGAAATAGCTTTTACAGCACGAACAACAGCATCCGCGACCGCACGATCCGCCGCCGCCAGATTGCCAAGTGCCCCGTGTGGCTTGACGTATTGAACGGTTGTCCCAGCCAAGGCTGCAACCCCCATCAAAGCGCCAATTTGAGACGCGATCAGACGTTCTATCTCATCATTACTCATTGGAATGATCCGACGTCCAAATCTTTCACGATCCGCATAGCCGGGATGCGCACCGACAATAACGCCTCTTTCGACGGCTAGTTTTAAGGTCAAAAACATGGTTTCGGGATCACTGGCATGGCCGCCACAAGCGACGTTTGCGCTGTTAACGATGGATAGCATTGCGGGGTCATCGCCCATCTGCCAGGGCCCAAAACTCTCACCAAGATCAGAATTCAAATCGATCCGCGAGACCATCATCAACACTCCTAAAATAGATCGAGCCAAGAATGAATAGAGGGTCATCCTCTGATATAAACTGGCGCATTTTTATTAAGCCAGACAACCGAGCAAGTGTACACTATGGATCAATAACTGATATCGTCAAAATTCTACTAGTAGATAAATAAAAACTGACCAAAACAGGAACCACTAAATGAGCGTCTTCGAAAAGGATAGGGCGGTCCGAGCCCAAACACCTAAATTGAAATATGCTATTTCTTTCGCAGCAGGTGGTGCCGCTGTATTCTTTATATCGGCTCAGGACAGCTTCATCGGCGTGATTTTGGCATTGGTCGCCATCGAGCGGATCATCGTTCAACAGGCACTATCTGACCGGGCAACATACTTAATCGGAATGGCTGCGTTCGCCATTGCAGGAATCATTGGTCTTGTCATGGATTGGACATGGCCTGGGTTGGGCGCACACATGAACATGATCCTCGTGCTGATCCCAGCCGCGTTGTGGGGTTATAAATACCGCAAGGCTCTAGGCAATAACACACCAACAGACTGAGGGGGAAAACGTCTTTATTAGGCCTAGTGCACTCTTAGCACCATCTGCAAAAGTCGCATAATATATATTATGGAAAATTATATACTATATTTATATATCAGATACTTAGCATTATATGGCCAAATTATATAGAACTTTGGTGCACAGAGAAAATCGCCATCCAGAGGCGCCTTTAGGAGATGGTGATCTCTCCCCCATTTTGGGATAAGTCGACGGTCATACCGTCAAATGCAGGCTCGACATTTGGCGGTGTCGCGGCCGCCAATTCGTCGAAATCGATATTGATTCCGAGATGCGTCAGGATCGCCCTTTTCGGTTTTACACGATTAATCCACTCTAATGCCAAATCGACATGGGCATGTGTCCAATGTTCTTTCCACTGAAAAACACCGATGATCCAAACATCAATTTCAGCCTTTGAAAGCTCGTCCAAAATTTCGTCCGAGATCATCTTCAAATCGGTCGAATAGACAATTGAGCCAAATTTAAATCCGACGGTCGACGAAAATCCATGGTCCTGTAAAAACGTCCCCACAGGTAGCCCGGAGACCTCAATTTCGTCGCCGGGACAAAATTCACTCATTTGAAGCACCGGACGCACGAAGTACCCCGGATCATCATCCGGGAGTGGTTCGAGCGCATAGGCAAATCGCTCGGCAATTTGTCGATGGGTATCCGGATCGGCAAAAACCGGCAGGGGCTTTTTAATGAATTTATTGATCCCCCGGAGATCATCCAGACCATGCATATGATCTGCATGGGCATGCGTATA
>DGNZ01000256.1 GCA_002389175.1 Rhodospirillaceae bacterium UBA4479
TGGACACCGATGGCCGAAGTATTGTTGAATTACGCTGCCCGTGAAATTCACGTCGCGAAGACGATCATTCCTGCATTAGATCAAGGCATCTGGGTGATATCAGATCGTTTTGCTGACTCGACCATGGCTTATCAGGGCTACGGGGGCGGTATTGATCGTGATCGGATCGTCAACATTCATAAAGCTGTTCTGAACGACTTCATGCCGGACTTAACATTGATTTTGGATTTACCGGTAGAGCAGGGGCTTGCCCGTGCAGGTAAACGCCTCGCCAATGATGCCAGCAACGAAGACAGGTTTGAGCGTATGGGGCGCGATTTTCATAATCGCTTGCGTGAAGGTTTCTTGGCGATTGCGAGCGATGATCCGAAACGCTGCCGTGTGATTAATGCGGAAGTTGATGCGGATGCGGTTTTCGCTGCTGTGACCGATGCTGTGAATGATGCACTTGGGGTCACTATCTGATGGCGAAAGCACCCATCGAAGAAGAAGACGGCATCACACACCCACGTGAAACGTTAGACTTTGTCGGCCATGACGAGGTTGAGCACGCGCTGCTCGATGCCATTGCTGGTGGACGATTGCCGCACGCATGGCTGATATCGGGCCCAGAAGGCATTGGCAAAGCGACGTTGGCGTTTCGCTTTGCACGCCATTTGTTGGCAAACCCACCCGGCGATAGTGCAGTTGATGGTGGTTTGTTTGCTTCCGATGATATCCCGACTGATGGTCTTGGGACGCTCCATATGGATGCAGATGACCCGATTTTTCGGCGTGTGGCCGCGGCGGGCCACGGCGATGTTCTGACGGTTGAGCGACAAGTGAATGATTCCGGGAAGTTGAGCCAGCAAATCCGCATCGATGATGTGCGCCAAGCCATCGATTTTGCCCATATGACGTCAAGTGAAGGCGGCTACAAAGTCATCATTGTCGATGGCGCCGAGCTGATGAACAGGGCGTCTGAAAATGCATTTTTAAAGATATTGGAAGAGCCGCCAGCGGATACGATCATATTGATGGTCAGTCACAATCCTGGCCGCTTATTGCCAACCACACGGTCGCGCTGTCGAAAGCTTTCATTAAAGCCGTTGGCAACTGATGTCGTCATCTCGATGTTGCAACATCACATGCCAGAAACGTCTGCTGGCGACGCTGCAGAGCTGGCCCGGTTGTCCGATGGCAGTATTGGTCGTGCCCTTCGGTTGGCATCGGGTGGTGGCCTGATGATCTATCGTGACACTGTGAATATTTTGGGCGAATTGCCGCGCCCCGACGTTAAAAAAGTGCAGGCCTTGGCGGCCAAACTGGCGAAATCAGGAGCGGATGATACCTATCGCTGTGGTATTGATTTGTTCCGTTGGTGGTTATCTCGGATCGTTCTGGCGTCGTCTCGCGGCGCCGAAGCGGATAGGGGATTGAGTGACACTGAAAAGGATATCGCGTCCCGTGCGGCGGCCACCGCCATCTTGCCAGTTTGGCTGAAAAGAATGGACGATGCCGAAAGTCTGATCCGCAGCGCTGATGCGCTCAACCTGGATCGCAAACAAGTGGTGCAGTCATTGTTCCTGTCGTTGGCGTAACGCCCACCAATACCTTACCGCGCCGACCTTGACCCTTCGGGCGTGCCGCCGTACCTAAAGGCCCTCAAACAAAGGGAAATACCATGGCGGATCAACCGACCTACTACTTAACGACACCGATCTATTATGTTAACGATGCGCCGCATATTGGCCACGCATATACCACGTTGGCGTGCGATGTGTTGGCGCGCTTCAAGCGATTGGATGGCTATAACGTTAAGTTTCTGACCGGCACCGACGAGCACGGTCAAAAGGTCGAAAAATCTGCCGAAGCTGCAGGTAAAGACCCACAAGAATTCACAGATGCGGTGTCGCAGAATTTCCGCGACTTGGCTGATTTTATGAACTTCAGCCATGATGATTTCATCCGCACGACCGAACCCCGCCACATCGCGGCCTGCCAGGCGATGTGGAAGCGCCTGGAAGAGGCGGGTGATATCTATTTGGGGTCTTATTCCGGCTGGTATGCTGTCCGTGACGAGGCATTTTATGGCGAAGACGAGCTGACCAAGACCGCTGATGGCAAGCGAATTGCGCCATCGGGGGCCGAGGTCGAGTGGGTCGAAGAGCCCAGCTATTTCTTTAAGCTGTCTGCCTGGGGCGACAAGCTGTTGGCATTTTATGATGCCCATCCCGATTTCATCCTGCCTGAAAGCCGCCGTAACGAAGTGACAAGCTTTGTCAAAGGTGGCCTGAACGACCTTTCGGTCTCACGGACCACGTTTAAATGGGGCGTGCCTGTCCCAGGTGACGACGCACATATTATGTACGTGTGGTTGGACGCGCTGACAAACTACATCACAGCGACAGGATTTCCCGACGAACAATCAGCTGATTACAAAACGTTTTGGCCCGCGGACTTGCACATGGTCGGTAAAGACATCTTGCGGTTTCACGCCGTCTATTGGCCAGCATTCCTGATGGCGGCTGACCTGCCGTTACCCAAGCGCATTTTCGCGCACGGCTGGTGGACAAACGAAGGCCAGAAGATCTCTAAATCGCTGGGTAACGTGATCGATCCGATTGAACTTGCGAATACTTATGGTCTGGATCAAATCCGCTATTTCATGCTCCGCGAAGTGCCCTTTGGGAACGATGGCGATTTTTCGCACTCCTCGATGATCAATCGTATGAACGGCGAACTTGCCAATGATCTGGGTAATTTGTCGCAGCGCGTCCTCTCGATGATCGCCAAGAACTGTGACGGGAAAGTGCCAGAGCCGGGTGAACTTTCTGATGATGATCACGCTTTGTTGGCGCAAACGCACGGCATGCTCGATAAAGTTCGCCATCATATGGATCGTCAGGAATTCCATCATGCCATCGAATCCATCTGGATTGTGGTGCGCGCGGCCAACGGTTACGTGGATCATCAGGCACCCTGGAAGTTGCGAAAAGAAGACCCGGCGCGGATGCTGACGGTCTTATATGTGTTGGCAGAAACGATCCGACATTTGGCGATCTTACTGCAACCCGTGATGCCGCAAACCATCGGCCAAATGCTTGATCAGTTGGGCGTTCCAGAAGACGCACGCACGTTCGCAGCATTGGGCGAGGGTGGGGCGCTTAAGCCTGGTGCGGCCCTGCCCAAACCAGAAGGGGTTTTCCCCCGGTTTGTTGAGGAAGATAGCGCCAACGGTTGACTCTTAGCCTGCCAAAGACAACATGGCGGGCATGACTAATAAACACGAAACACCCGTCTTCGATACGCCACTGATCGACAGCCATTGCCACTTGGATTTCCCGGATTTTGGCGATGAACTTGATGAAGTTGTTGCCCGTGCAGGGCGCGCTGGCATATCTCACATGGTTACAATATCGACCCATGTGACCAAGTTCCCCCAAGTTAAGGCCGTCGCAGAACGCTTCGATAACATCTATTGCACCGTTGGTATTCATCCGCATCAGGCCGCGACTGAGCCTGAAATCAGCGTTGATGAACTGACCGACATGGCGAGCCATCCCAAGGTCGTGGGCATAGGAGAAACCGGCCTCGATTTCTTTTACGAACATAGCCCGCGCGACATCCAGGAACGCCAGTTTAGGACTCACATTGATGTGGCGCGTAACACAGGCTTGCCGCTGATCGTCCACACCCGCGATGCAGATACAGATACCATCCGTATACTTGAGGAAGAATACGCCAAGGGGGCGTTCCCGGGCCTGATCCATTGTTTCAGCGCCAGCCAGGAATTGGCCGACCGTATGGTCGCAATTGGGATGTATATCTCGTTCTCTGGCATCGTGACGTTCAAGAAAGCGGATGAACTACGTGACGTCGTCGCAAACGTACCCGAAGACCGGGTTTTGGTCGAAACTGATAGCCCCTTTTTGGCACCCATACCACGTCGTGGGAAGCGTAACGAGCCT
>DGNZ01000168.1 GCA_002389175.1 Rhodospirillaceae bacterium UBA4479
CTGCGTCGAAGCCGTACGGCTGGCGTGTCGTGATCGCCAGTTCAGGTTCAGGGATATTTATTCAGGTGCAGGGCATGATGCCTGCAAGATCGCCAGCGTCGCTCCGACAGGCATGATCTTTGTGCCATGCGAGCGTGGTATCAGTCACAACGAGTTAGAAAATGCGCACCCCGATGACTTGGCCAAAGGTGCCCAGGTTTTGTTGGATGTCATGGTTGCCCAGGCAGGAACGTAACTGAATTTACGACCCTTCGATCGGTGCCGTGATGTCAGCCATTTTCACAGAAATCTGTTCGTACTGATATTCCGGAATGATGTAGGTCCAGCCCTGGCTTTTGGCTGAAATTTCCTGCACCAGTTTCGCCGCATCGCTATCCGGGGCTGCGGCCCCTGGTGCGGCTGAAATACGTAGGTACTGATTTTCACCAACACGCCAAATCCGCATGTTCACGGTCATGCCTGAATTCAGCGTGAAATCGGCAACGTAAGCTTCGGAATCATCCAACGGTGCATCCGCATCACGGCGAACATCGTTGAGCACAAACCCGTTTACCAGCGCCGCAATGTTGCGTGGGGCAAAGGCACTTGTGAGCTTCAAACCATCTGGCAGATTCTCAAAAACATAGCCTCCGGTAGCATCTTCTTGTGGGATCACATTTAGCTTTTCACCATCGGGCTGCGTGACTTCAACACGGGCCACATCATCTGTATTGATATCGACGATATCACGGACAAGCCAGTTACGTGGTTGTTCCCCGATATCAACCAAACCCCGAACCAAATACGTTTGCATTTCACCGGGGCGGCGCACGTACATCCCGCCCGTTGTTGTTTCGGGTAAGAAGAAATTGGCGCTGCCGACGATGATATCGCTCAGCACGTCACCATCAGCATTTTTCATCGTCACGCGTTGAGAATCAGTTCCCGGTACCATGGGATCACCCAGATCCAAGATCGCATGACGTTTTTCGAGTGCTGTTTTCGATTCGAGTAATTCCATACTTGCAATGCTCAAAATGACCTTGGTGATCAAGTTGTTGTGGACTGGGTACCCGCCGCTATTGCGTAGCGTCCAACCGCCCCCCTTGATTTCAAATATCAACGGCTTGCCAGCTTGGACAATTTCAACCTCGGTGATTGTTTTTGCATTTTCCAGCAGACCTGGGAACAGACGCTCACCGTTGAAGTTTGTGGTTTGCACGTTGGTCCGGCTACTAATGCCATAGAATGCAGCACCGATGCTAAAGACCGCCATTACAAGAAGGATCAAAACTGTTCTGTATGTCATGATCTTTCCTTACGCTTCTCTTATTTGGAAACGCCGTGCGCGTCGAATGCGCCCGACGATCAACCAGATCAACGCCACCAATCCCAATAAAAGCGGGATCGCCGCGATATTCACGAACTTCAAGGTCGCGTCCAAAGTATCGATATCTTTGCGAAGTGAATACTGAACGTTGCGAAGCTCTTTCCTAAGCGTAACCATCTGACGGCGGTACTCTTCGGCGCGGGCCTTGTCTTCAGGGCCGATGACCAACTCGCCACCCGCCTGTTCACGGTTCAACAACTCAGCCAATTGTTCTTTGATCGTATCAATCTGATCGGCCAGTTCTTGTTCCTTGTCGCGGAATTCACGCTCTGCGGCTTGGCGAACATCATCGACATACGTAAACGTCCGGATCGCAGCGGAGCGGGCGCGCAGCCCCATCAATGCCGTGCCGCCGCTCATATTTTCAAGTGCGCTGACAGCAAAATCGGCATTGTTCGCGAACGGTACGCTCAGTGTTTGCCCAAACAATTGCTGCGCCTGCATCCAGAATTGTTCGTGGGTCATATCAACATCCGATACCACGACGATGCTGACATCTTCAGCAGCTTGGGCGATATGATTCTCCGCATCGGCTGCCGATGTATCGGGGGCCATCCCTTCTGGCAATTTCGGACGACCGTCCGGGAATGCCGTGCTTGGTTTGCCAATCACACGGGCAGCAATAATTTCTTGTTTATCGGCTGATTTGAAGTCACGGAACATGCCGACGACGTCAGGATTGGTGCGGACTTTGGCAACATCAATTTCCATCGATTGAGGCGATGAAACCATCAATGGTGCCAAGGTTGTGCCCTTGTCAGCGATGGGCCGTAAAATCCCTGGACTCGCCAACGTAATACGCTGCAAATCGGCAGTGATCGCATCATCCGATGTAAAGTTATCGGGTAGCAACGACAGCCACGTCACATAGTCAGCAACAGCCGTTTGGCCGCGCAAATTCACGTTCACACGACGCGCAGTTCCCAGATCACCCAAGACCTTGCCGTTTACCAGTTCAACACCCCAAGCATTCAGCAGCGTGTCAAAATCGGATCTGCCGGAGCCTTCGGCACCCCTGTTCATGGCGACATCGATTTCAGAGTTCGCATCCACGTACAGCAGCACTTTGCCGCCCTTAAGCACGAACTGATCAATCGCGTATTTCATTTGCTCAGAGAGACCCTTGGGATGAACAATCATCAGCGCATCGACGCTTTTGGGGATCGAACTCTCGGATACTGCGATCGTGGTGATATCAAAGAAATCGCGAACCTGCTCAACAATCGCCCACGCTTGACCGCCGCCTTGCGGACCACCCGGCCCGCCGGCAATCGGCAGACCCGAGATCAATCCAACCAAAGGCTTCTCGTCATTTGCCAGTTTGAAGATCATCTTGGTCAGATCGTATTCAAGGAAGTTCTCGCGATCTGGGCTGAGGTAAGGAATTGTCTCTAACGTATCGACACTGTTGGTCGCGACCAGACCGTAGTAACCAAGGTCGCCTGTGTTATCCAAAGGCACACCTTGAAGACCAAACGTTACGGCTAAATCTTCTTCGTCCGTGAACGGTTCAGGCGCATATAATTCAAACTGAATTTTGCCGTCCGATAGATCGACATAACGATCCAAAAGTTCGCGCACCCGGTCCGCATAATTCGCATGACCAGGGTTGAGTTCACCCAAACGCTTGGTGACGAACAACCGGATGGTGATCGGCTCATCCAGGGAGCTTAAGATTTCCTTGGTGCCTTCGGACAAGGTGAAGAGGTTTTCTTCGGTCAGGTCGACATCAAGTCCACGAAACGTTGTGTTCGCAAAAATGTTAAAGCCCAGGAATGCGACTACAGCCAGGATGCAGGAAATGCCTGCAAGGCCCGTGCGGTCCGTTTTGGTGGCGGTTTTGGATTGCATTGTCATCAGTCCGCCCCTATCGACTTTTGTTTAATTCGACGGCGATGACGTTCAAGAACAGCCATAACGCTATCAACGAACCAAAGAACACCACGTCCTTGAGATCAATCACGCCGCGCGTCACCGCGTTAAAGTGGGTCAAGAAGCTCATCGAACGTAATGCATCAACAATGACTTCGGGCGCCCAGCCTTGGAAGAAGTTCAAGACCAATTGCGCGCCAGACATGGTGAACAAGAAGCAGATGGTGGCAGCCAGAATAAACGCGATCACCTGGTTCTTGGTCATCGCAGAAATACATGCACTGATCGACAAGTACGCACCCGCCATTACAAAGCTGCCGATATAGCTGGCCAGAATGACACCGTTATCGGGCGCACCCAACACATTGACCGTGATCCACATGGGGAATGTCAGCGCCAGCGCCAGCCCACAAAAGCCCCACGCGGCTAGAAATTTACCAAGTACCGCATCGGTGGTTGAAACCGGAAGTGTCATCAACAATTCAATGGTGCCGCTTTTGCGCTCTTCGGCCCAAAGCCGCATGCCAATCGCTGGGACCAACAACAAGAACAACCAAGGATGATACCCAAAGAATGCCGACAAATCCGCCGCACCCCGTGTAAAGAACCCACCGACGTAAAACGCGAACGCGCCCGTCATGGCCAGGAATATAACGATAAACACCAAAGCCAAGGGCGTCGCGAAATAGCCCTTAAATTCACGTTTCGCGATGATTGCAATATTACCCATGGGTCACCTCGCCTTCGCCAGCGATCGGCTTGCCCTTGGTGACTTCACGGAATACCGCATCTAACGCCCCCTGCTGGGTTGTCAAATCGCTTGCCGGATGGCCTTTTTCCTTGAGGATCGATGCAACATCGATAGAAATCGATTTTCCGCCCTTTGACGTCACACGAAGTTGTTGCAGCCCCGCCGCACCATCTAAAATCGTAACATCATTCACGGCATCAAGTGTGCGGATATCAGTCGCGACCGCCTCGGCCGCGTCGGCTGCAACATCGACATAAACGGCGTTATGCAACGTGGAGCGCCGAACCAGTTCTGCTGGTGTACCGTCGGCCAACATTTTTCCGCGCGCGATGATCACAGCACGGGTGCAGACGGCTTCCACTTCTTCGAGGATATGGGTCGAAATGATGACGGCCTTGTCGGATGCCATTTCTTGAATAAGGGTGCGGACCTGATGTTTTTGGTTGGGGTCGAGACCATCTGTCGGCTCGTCCAAAATCAGGATCGGCGGATCATGTAGGATTGCCTGTGCTAAGCCGACACGGCGCTTGAAGCCTTTGGATAAGGTTTCAATCGGCTGATCCAGGACGCCCGAAATATCAACACGCTCAATCGCTATATCGATGGCAGATTTCCGTGACGGGCCACTCAGCTGACGGATATCAGCGATAAAGCCTAAAAAAGCCTCGGGCGTCATATCCCCATAACAGGGCGCGCCCTCTGGTAAATAACCGATTTGTTTCTTGGCTTCGACGGGGTTGCTGACAACATCAATCCCATCAACGTGCGCGGTCCCCGACGTTGGCGTCAGGAAACCCGTGATCATCTTCATGGTTGTCGATTTACCGGCGCCGTTTGGGCCCAAAAAGCCCAAAACCTCGCCACCTTTGACCGACATATCGATGCCATCAACCGCCGTCAGGGGGCCGAAACGCTTGGTCAAATTTGTAAGCGCAATCCGCTCAGACATTCCAGATGCGTCCCTGTTTATTTATCGAGTTTCGGTGATGAAAATAGGATGCACACATCCAGTTTCAAGCCCTGTGGTGTGCTTTTTACAAGCCCCACCACAGGGCGTAAAGCATTGATATTTCAATGAGTTCACATGACAAATAATTAAATGATGGATTGACCCGTTTTCTTCCAATCATCCAGGAATGCCTGCAGCCCCTTATCCGTCAGCGGATGCTTAAACATCTGACCCAAAACTTTGGGCGGCAACGTCGCAACGTGCGCCCCCATGCGTGCCGCATCAACGACATGCAACGGGCTGCGCACAGATGCAACCAGCACTTCGGTCTTGAAATCGTAATTGCTGTAGATGTCGCAGATGTCTTCGATCAACGTCATGCCATCTTGGCCCAGATCATCCAGACGCCCGACAAACGGCGAAATAAACGCGGCACCCGCTTTGGCTGCCAAGATCGCCTGTGCCGCCGAGAAACACAGCGTCACGTTCACCGAAGCACCATCATCCGACAACGCCTTGCAGGTTTGGATACCCGCTTCGGTCAACGGCACCTTGATCGTCACGTTGTCCGCAATCGCACGAAGCTTTGCGGCTTCGGCCATCATTTGTTCATGTTCGGTTGCGGTGACTTCGGCCGAGACGGGGCCATCCACTAAACCACATATTTCTTTGATGGTTTCAGACATATCGCGGCCTGATTGGGCGATCAAAGACGGGTTCGTTGTGACCCCATCGACCAAGCCCAGCGCCGTCAATGCGCGAATTTCATCTACCTCGGCGGTATCGACGAAGAATTTCATCGGTGTTCTCCCTTAATAAGCCCGGCATCATCGTGAAACAGGGGCGTTAAATCAAGTAAACTCGGTTTAAGGTTTTTGCTGCCAGGGCTGTTCCGGGCACTCTGAACTATCAAAACCCGAATAAAGGCTTTTTACGGCGCACGTGAATCTGTCGCCACCGTCCTGCGTGGCGATAAATGCAAAGACCAGTAACCAGACAAAAAATGTTGTGATGATGATTGTTTTAACAAAAGAAGAAACCCGCTGCTTCTCCATAAATGCTTTTAAGCGCAGGCGGTTCTTTTTGAAGGTCTCGATGAACCAAACGATCATGACGAATGGTTGTCGAAGGTAGGCGATCAGACAGGATTTCAGTTTCGCCCGGTCGACCATGTGGAAATCTCTTTAACGCCTAGTACGAATGTCCAACTTTGCGGACGGGAAATAGATGCTCAGCCAGAACTTTAGTCTTTTTTAGCGTTCTCGCGGTCCTCTTTGACTTCTTCGTATAAGCCATAAGCTGCCATCGCCCCGATGAGCACAACGATGATTTTAAATGGGATTTCCTTAATCGAAATCGCCAATCCCCAAGTGAAAGCAATAAAAATTCCAAGCCCTATTAAACCGGTAACGATCTTATTCATAATCTATCCTCTCGGGTTTGAGGCCTGTTAAGCACTCATAATTCTATTTCTAAGCCGCTTCTGCGTCGCTTTGTTCAATATAATCGTCCAGCCAAACTGCCGTGCGTAGCAACCGCGCGTCGTCGCCCTTTTTACCGACGAGTTGCACACCCAGTGGCATCCCTGCCCCACCCTGCATGAGTGGCAACGTAATCGCGGGCATGCCGGTATACGTCCAAAGCGTACAAAATGCCGGGCTGCCGGTGGCATCCAAACCGACAGGTGCCTCGCCCGCCGTCGATGGTGTCAAAATGGCATCGTATTCTGTCATCAACTGATCAAGGCCGCGTTCAAGTTCACGCTGGCGTTCAATCGCGATATTATATTCAACGGCAGTGACCGATTGACCACGCACAATCATCTCGGTCAACGTGGTGCTGAATTTCTCGGGCACGCGACCAAAATCATAAGCAAAATTCTTTGCCAAATCGGCTTCCATGATGACGCGCTGTAATTCAAACGTCTCATCATACACCTCGCCGATTTCGACCTCGTCACAACGATCACCTAGAAAGTCTGCCATTTCAGCAAATGCAGCCTGGGTTTCAGCGTCGGCCTGATCCCATGCGGGTGATTTCAAGAAACCGACCTTTGGAGGCATGGGGGGTGCCGACATCGCGATATCATGCAAGTGCGGGCGCGCGGAGGGGCGCATGTCGGAATCAGCGCCATCAAACGACATCATTGTTTCAGCCATAATCGCGGCATCTTCGACAGAACGCGCGAAAACCCCGACCTGATCCAACGGTGGCGATTGGCGAAGCGCGCCACTTCTGGAAATCAAACCAAACGATGGCTTGTAACCGACCACGCCACAGAACGACGCCGGACGGATGGTTGATCCATTGGTTTGCGAACCCAACGCCAACGGCACCATATAAGACGCCACTGCTGCGGCTGACCCGCTTGACGATCCACCAGGTGTACGCGTCGCATCATGAGGGTTCGTCGTCTTGCCAGGGGCGTAGACCGCGAACTCAGTCGTGACGGTTTTACCTATCACAACAGCCCCCGCTTGACGTAATTGTGCGACGGCAGACGCATCATTCATTGTCCGCCGCCCCGCATGAATGGGGGAGCCGTGCTCGGTCGGGAAGTCTTCGGTATCAAAGATATCCTTAATGCCGACAGGGACCCCATTTAAGGGCCCTTGTGCGGCACCATCATAGTGTAGCTTGTCGGCAACCTTGGCTTGGTTAAGGGCGTTCTCCGCATCCAGATGCGTCCATGCCTGTACCGTTGGCTCAAACTCCTCGATGCGTTTAAGGCACGCTTCGACCAGTTGAACCGAGGTGATGTCACCATCCCGGATCGCCTTGGCTGCCGCAGCAGCCCCGAGGGAATACAGGTTTTCCATCGGTTGTATCCTACCTTCCTATGATCAGCCTGGGCCGAAGAAGTATTCGGGCAACCACAGCGCCAGCCCAGGGAAGTTGTACAACAGTACCATCGAGAAAATCACGATCCCTAAGTATGGCATAATCCCCGAGAAAATATCCATCAGTTGGACATGCGGCGGTGCCACACCCTTCAGGTAATAGGCAGCCATCGCCATCGGCGGTGTCAGGAACGAGGTCTGCAAGTTCAGTGCAACCAGCATCCCAAAGAACAATGGATCTACGCTGAAGTGATCCAGAAGTGGCAAGAAAATCGGCACAAAGATGATGATGATCTCGGTCCATTCCAGCGGCCAACCGAGCAGGAAGATCGTGGCCTGTGCCAAAATCAAGAAACCAACTGTCCCAACATCAAGATGTAAGAACCAGTCTTTGATGATGTCGTGCCCACCCAGATACGAGAACACCGCCGCAAAGGTCCAAGACCCAACAAACAACCAACACACCATGGCGGATGTTTTTGCGGTCAAATAGACGGCTTCTTTGAGGCGCGTCCAGGTCAATGAGCGATACAGCACGGCCAACAGGAGCCCACCAAAGGCGCCCACGGCAGCCGCTTCTGCAGGTGTTGCAAGCCCAAGGAGGATAGCACCCAAGACGGACATGATCAGTACAGCCAGCGGTACAAACGACGTCACAAGTTCGTAGAGGACCTTGCCCATACTGACATCGACGTTTTCCGGTTTCGGTGCCAACTTCGGATTGATCGTGGCGCGAGTCACAACATTGATCATGTAAAAACCGGCCAGCATAAAGCCAGGGATCAGCGCAGCAGCATAAAGCCGAAGCGGTGAAATCTCGGCAATAGCGGCATAAACGATCAGCATGATCGACGGTGGGATTAAAATCCCTAAGCAACCACCCGCGCAAATGACGCCGGATGCGAACTTAACGTCGTATTTCTTCTCAAGCATCGCAGGGAACGCCAACATGCCCATCAACGTCACAACCGCACCAATAATACCTGTCGCCGTCGCGAACACCGCACATGTCGCCAAAGCTGCCACAGCCATGGAGCCTGGCAGGTTGCGGGCGGCGAGTTGAAAGCTGAAGAACAAGCGATTGACGATGTTCGCCCTCTCAACCACGTAGCCCATAAATAAGAATAGCGGGACGGCCACCAACACATCGTTCGACATGACCGAGAATGTATTTTGGACAAACAGATCAAATATTCGGTTATCCAATAAGTGTTTCATCCGCATCGGATCAAAATAGGCGTAATACCCAAAGCCCAGGCCCATCGCGATCAACGTAAATGCGATCGGAAATCCAAGAAGGACCACGAAAATGAACAGGCCCAACATCATCAGGGCGATTTGAGGATCGGTCATCGTGGCGTCTCCGAAGATAGGTCTTCTTTTTCATGTAACAGCATGGTTTCGGTTTCCTGGACGTCATCAAGACGCGCGGGCCAGTAGCCATTTTTAATGCACTGGATGCATCGGATGGCTTCGGCGATGCCTTGCATTAAAACCAAAAATCCTGAAATGGGGATCAACGTTTTAAAGAAATAAATCTGGATTCTGGCGGGGCTGGACCAACTGACTTCATTATAGAACCAGGAATCAGACGCATAGAAAAAGCCATAATAAACAAGGCATATGGCGCCTGGGAAAAGGAACAAAATGTATAACGTGAGGTCGACACTTGCCCGGACTTTGATTGGCATCAATCGATACAAGACATCACCACGGACATGGGCATCCTGCGACAATGCATAGGCCCCCGCCATCATGAACAAAGCACCGTACATCTGAACGCTCATATCAAACGCCCACACGGTCGGTGCCCCAAGAACGTACCTGACGAACACTTCGTAACAGGTCGATAGGGTGAGAATCATAATGCACCACGCGAACGTTTTACCGGTCCAGGCGCTTAAACTGTCGATGAAATACAGAACACGGGTCATAAATCACAACCTCGATAAAAGTCTTAAAATAAAAGCCCGGAAGGGCGGTGCCAAACTGACACCGCCCACCGAACATTAATCGGTAAAAATACCGATGACTTAGAGAGCGCCGAAGTAGTGCTCGTATGCACCACGGTAGTCTGGTGCGTTGTTGAGCGCGTAGGCACCGTGGCGTTTCGCCCATGCTTTTTGCGACGCGATAACTTTCGCGAAGAATGGATCATCTTTGCTGAGGCGTTCAACAACAATGTCCCAAGCTTTGAGCTGGTCGGCCATAACGGAATCTGGTGTACGGTGAACGTTAACGCCAAATTTCTCTTTAAGGACCACGAGATCAGCTGAGTAACGCTCCATAGCTTTCCACGCCATATCGGTGGAAGCGGCTTCGGAAGCATACTCAAGGATCGAGCGCTGTTCTTCGGACATGCTCTCGAAGAGTGTCTTATTGAAGATAATTTCAAAGCACTCTTGCGACTGGTGGAAGCTACCCAAGTGATAGTGCTTGGAAACATCCTGCATACCAAAATCTTTATCAGACGTTGGGTTGTTGAATTCAGCAGCATCGATCAGGCCGGATTTCATTGCAGGCTGGATTTCACCACCTGGCAATTGAACAACCGACATGCCCATTTCTTGAAGAACGTCAGCAGCCAAACCAACGGTCCGGTACTTCAGGCCCTTCATTTGCGAAGAGTCTTTGATTTCTTCTTTGAACCAACCCAATGGCTGCGCAGGCATTGGGCCTGAGAAGAAGCCAACAAGATCAAGACGAAGTTTGTCGTGCATCAGTTCGTAGTAGAGGTCACGACCACCACCGTACTGAATCCAACCCATCATTTCG
>DGNZ01000104.1 GCA_002389175.1 Rhodospirillaceae bacterium UBA4479
ACTTCGCCAATTTTCAAAACTTGATGCTTGATCTACTCAGTCAGCCGGCACCATTTAATTTAGATCGGTTGTGCGTATCGATTAAAAAGAGGGTAGCCAGAGCGCCAATTGTGGGAATGCTATCAACAAGGCAACTAGCAAAAGCGAACAACCGATGAATGGGAAAGCTGATGTGTATATTACACGCATCGTTGTTCCTTTGGGCGCGACGCCTTTCATTACAAATAACAATAATCCAAAGGGGGGTGTTGTAAAACTTATTTCAAGCGCGAGAAGCATGATCAAACCAAACCAGATTGGATCAAAATTTAGTACTACCGCAAGTGGGAAAAAGATTGGCACGGTTAGCAACATCATCGAAATTTGCTCCATGAACATTCCAAGGAGCAAAAGAACGGCAAACATCACCAATAACATAGCGAGTGGAGCCAGATCAAAGGAGATAGCCCAGTTTACCAATCCGCGTGACGCCCCTGAAAAAGCTAGTAGCTGGCTGAACGTGGCAGAACCGAAGACGATCAGATAGGCCATCAGTGTGACGCGCAGAGCGCCAATTACAGATTTTTTCATAGTTATCCAAGTGAGGCAGCGAAAAATGGCGGCAAGAATTAGTACGCCAAGCGCACCGAATGCAGCTGCCTCTGAAGGGGTTACAAAGCCGCGGATCATCAAAACGATGATGACCACCATGACGCCGACCATTGGAACAACCTCAGTCATCAGTAGTTTTAGTTTCTGGCCTGAGGTCATTGGTTCTACGTCATAGGCAGGGGCAGCTGTCGGGTCGATTTTAGTCTGGATAAAGATTGTTGATATGTAAAAGAATGCTAGGATCAATCCTGGAATCACGCCCGCAATAAGTAATGCGGCCACGTCGATCTGTGCGAGTGTGGCGAGCAGCACGGCAAGGGCAGACGGCGGAATGATGATCGCAAGGCCACCTGTGCCAAGGATTGGGCCAATGCTCATGTGGGGTTTATAACCGCGCTTAGCCATTTCGGGCACCATGAGCGAACCAAGCAATGCAGTCGATCCCATCGAGGATCCCGAGAGCGTAGAAAATGCTGTGCCGCCCAAAACAGTCACATAGCTTAAACGACCGGGCAAGCGGCCCAGAAGTTTGTCGATAGCGTTGAACATGCGCCCGCCGAGGCCAGTGTGAAAGAATACTTCACCCATCAGCAAGAATAGCGGTATCGGCACCAGTGCATATTTGGTCAGCGATCCAAGTCCGTTATTGAGCAGTTGGATAATGCCGCGCTCGCCGCCCATGAAGACCCACGCACCTAAGATGTTGGCGGCAAGGAATGCCAATGCCACAGGCATGCCAATGGCCATCAAAACAATGATCGTACCCAGCAGTAGTGCGAGTGCTTCGAACCATTCCATTATTCGTGAATTCCTGCTTCGCCGGAGTGCATAAGCTCTGATCCAATGATAAAGCGTGAAAATTCAATGACCATCATGCCAAAGCTGATGGGGAATGTGATGGTCAACATCCAGCGCGGATAATAATACGCACGGGTATCAAAATCACCGCGCTCGATGTTCTTCAGGCACAGTTCTATACCTTTCCATGTTAGGATCAGGCACACAGCTACACAGGCAATTGCAACGCCGCGGCTGACAATGTGGCGTAACCAATCGGGCAGGGCAGCCGTGACTAGTTCGATGTGAACATGTCCTTTTTCGCGCACCAGCCACGGCGCACCTAACATCGTCATGTAAAGCAAACCGTATTCGCCCGATGTGAACAGCCACGCGAAAGGTTGCAGCCCCGCATTGCGCATAAGGACCGAGGTGATGACCGAAATCATCAACCAAACAAGGGTAAGACCAGCGATGGTTGCCAAAGCATATAACACTGTTGAATAGGCTTTCGAAATCATCGTGATGTCCTTTGAAATGGGTGTGTGGGCGCGAAGAAGCCGCGCCCACAGGTGTTATTTCTTATTTAGCTGCGTCAGTATCGTAGAACAGTTCAAGCAGACGGTCGTAGTTGTCCGTACCGCCTGGCTGCTCCGCCATTACGCTTTTCATACGCTCCCACGTGGTTTCAACTGATGCTGCGAGGTATCTCGCTTTTGCCTCTCCTTCGAGCGTCACAACTTTCATGCCTGCTGCTTCCAGTGCGGCAAAGTCTTCATCACGCTTAAGGCGCAATGCCGCAACGCTATCTGCTTCGTGCTGGATCGCAACGTCCTGTAGAATCGTGCGGGATTCCTCAGACAGTGATTCCCATTTCTCTTGGTTTATGATAACTCCAAGGTCGGTGGAGAAGAAACAAGGCTCGATCCGGTAGTTCAAGAACTCGTTCCATTTCAAATCAATTAAGCCGATCTGTGTCCAGCCTGTTGCGTCAACCACGCCGCGTTGAAGCGCAGAGTAAACTTCACCAGTTGGAAGGTCTATCACTTGCGCGTTCAAATAGCCTGAGAAGAACGCATTATAAACGTTATTTCCGCGTAGTTTCAGACCGTCGACGTCAAAATTACCCTCTGCATCGAACTTAGGCTTGTCGCGTGTCCAAAGGTTGTAGCAAACGCCGCTATCGAACCATCCGAGATATTTGAGGCCCATCTTTGCTTGGTGGATTTCGTCTATCAAAGCGATACCGCCGCTTGCACGCGCTTCAACTGCTGTCATGTTTGACGTAACCATTGCGTCTTTTTCCGGCAATGAACCGCCGTAGAAAGAGCCAGGTGTATAAACCATATCGACCACGCCATCACGCACCGCATCGGGCTGTTGGAACATGCCAATGGCCTCTGGTCCGCCGCGCACGTCGATCTGCACCACGCCTTCACCAGCAGCATTTACTTTATCCACGAATGACAAAAAGCTCTTCGTGTAGATCAGCGTTTCTGGAAACGCGTGTACTGCTGAAATTGTGTCTTCAGCCTGCGCAATGCTCGCTAAAAGGGTCGATCCTGCAAGCACACTCCCTAAAATAGTCATTTTCATATGTCTTCCTCCAGTTGTTTTATATGTGGTCAACCTTTTTGATTAACCAATTTTTGCTACGCCTCCTTGATGCAGCATCTTTTCAATCCACGCGCGCGGGCCATGCCCACGGTGTGATTTGATGTCGTAGGGTTTTATAAGCAGCAATCTCACTCACATGCTGCTTGGTTAGGTCAATATCGTCCCAGCCGTTGATCAATTTGATGCGCCAGCTGTACTCAATGGTAAAACTGACTTCCGTGTTGCCGATAGTAATTGTGCCTGCGGTTAGGTCGATTTGGACTTTTCCGGTGCTGTTATTGAGGATTTTCCAATCTGCCTTGTTTACACAGGCAGGGAACAGGCCATTGTTCACGGCATTGCTTGAGAAAATATCACCAAAGCTTGGGGCAATCACAGCGTGAAATCCTGCATCGACAAGGGCGTAAACTGCTGCTTCGCGAGAAGAACCACTACCAAAATTTGCACCAGCTAAAAGAATACTGGCCTGCGTTTTATGGTTCAGTGGAAAATCTGGGTCAAGTGACCCATCTGCCATGCGCCGTAGATCGTGCAGAAGATAATCCTGATATCCTTCGGAACGCGGTACAGACATGAAGCGGGATGGGATCAATTGATCAGTGTCGATATTGGCCTGCGACAACGTGATCATGCAACCTTTATGTGTGCTCCAACCTGCCATCAGAGCGTCCTACCTTTTAAAAGTGGGCGCACGTCCGAAATCGTGCCTGTCACTGCCGCCGCAGCTACCATCGCGGGCGACATTAAATGCGTGCGCGCACCGCGTCCTTGGCGCCCACGGAAATTGCGGTTGGTGGATGAGGCACAGCGCTTGCCGCTCTCGACCAGATCACCGTTCATCCCGACGCACATAGAGCAGCCGGAAGCGACCCAAGTCAGGCCAGCGTTGGTGAAAATGTGATCCAGCCCTTCTTGCTCTGCTTGCGCTTTCACCAAGGCCGAGCCGGGTGAAACGAGTCCGCTGATTTTAGCACTTCGTCCAGATAGAACCGCAGCAGCCGCGCGTAGGTCTTCGATACGACCATTGGTGCAAGAACCGATGAATACTTGATCCACAGGCGTGCTGATAAGTGGCTTACCTGCAATGAGCCCCATGTAGTCGAGTGCAGCTTTTGCAGCTGCGGCTTTGCTTGCTTCCAGTTGATTGGGATCGGGAACCGTCGCCGTCACAGGCAAAGCTTGATCAGGACTTGTACCCCAAGTCAGCGTGGGTGCTATATCGGCAGCATTAAAATGCACTTCGTGATCAAATTCCGCATCACTATCAGTGTTGAGCGTGGCCCAATCTGCCAATGCAGCTTCCCAATTGGCCCCCTTTGGCGCATGCGGGCGTCCCTTCACATACGAAAAGGTGGTTGCGTCTGGCGCGATCATGCCAAAACGTGCGCCACCCTCAATGGACAGGTTGCACAGCGTCATGCGCCCTTCCATACTGAGCGCTTCAATCGCCGACCCAGCGTACTCAATCGCATGGCCCTGCGCGCCACCTATTCCAAGCTGTGCAATCCAGTTTAGCGCTATATCCTTGGCGCTGACGCCTGTGCTCAGTGTGCCATCCACGGTGATGCGCATCGCTTTGGGCTTGCGCTGCCAAACGGTTTGGGTTGCAAGAACATGCGCCACTTCGGTCGCGCCGATGCCAAAGGCCAGCGTGCCAAACGCACCATGCGTTGACGTATGACTATCTCCGCAGTTTATCAGCAAACCCGGCAAGGTCAGACCTTGCTCAGGGCCAACCACATGGACGATGCCTTGGGCAGGATCATCCAGATCGAAAATCTTTAATCCATGCGTTGCCGCATTGCTCCTAAGCGTGTCTATCATGCGGGAAATTTGTGGGTTTTCAATGTTGGAGCGCCCACGCGTTGGGGCGTAATGATCCACTACAGCAAAAGTCAGATCAGGCGCGGCTATTTCGCCTTTACGCGCGGCTAGCTTGGCGAATGCATGATGCGATCCTTCGTGTACCAAATGGCGATCCACCCAAAGCAACGATGTGCCATCCTCGCGGATAAGCACCTCATGGTCGTTCCAGAGTTTGTCCAAAAGGGTTTGAGCTTTGCTCACGTCGTCCCGCCCTCGGCGTGATCGATGGAGGGTTCCCACTGGCGCCCTTTTCTCGCACGCTTTTCGATCAGACCGGCATCCCTTAGCGCGATTAATGTCTTGCGCACGGTAACGCGCGATATGCGATAGCTTTCTGCAAGGCGTTGTTCCCTGGGTAGGCTTTTACCATCACTCAATCGTTCATCAAAGATTTGATTGCGTAAATACAAGTAAACCCGTGGCGCTTTCGCCCTCTCAGCTAGATGTGCGTTTGGCATGTTGCCCAAAGACTGATTCCCTCCCAAGAATTCATTTAATGCTATGAGTGTCGATTAAAAAAATCAAGTAGTTGCTTTTCTTTGCTATAAAATTAAGCTTACAAAAAATACAATATATGTATTACACATAATATAAGTTACTTTTTGGGAGGACGGTATGCCAATTGTCGAACTTCATGTCTTAGAGGGATATGATTCAACGGAAAAACAGCGATTGGGCGAGGCGATAACAGACGCCGTTCGATTTGTTGTTCCCGCTGCGCCTGATCTGGTTACAGTTATAATCCATGACATGCCACGTGAGAATTACTATCGTGGAAGCAGCACACGTACTCCCGCACCTGCGCGCTCTGATCCATCCGCTTTGGTGAAGAGCTTCCTGATCGCGATGGAAGCGCGCAAGATTGACGAGGCGCAAGCCATGCTGGGCGAGGGATTCGTTATGAACTTCCCCGCAGAGCAGCCGATGCACACTCTACAAGAGATGATCAACTGGGCCAAACCGCGTTATCGTTTCGTGAAAAAGACTTATGAGGGATATGATGCGATGCAAGGCGCGGGCGATCAGGCGATTGTATATTGCCGTGGCACGCTGTCAGGCGAATGGCCGGATGGTGCGGCCTTTGCAGGCATCCGATTTATTGATCGCTTCGAGATCACAGATGACAAGATCACCTGCCAAGACGTATGGAACGACATTGCAGACATAAAGGCCCAAGCATGAGCGACATTGATCCAATCACCCTTTCCGTTCTTTCAGGACGCATGGAGCAAATCGCTGATGAAATGGACGCGACCTTGTTTCGCGCGGCGTTTAATCCGATCATTGCAGAAGCACATGATGCGAGCCACGGGCTTTATCACGCAAGCTCTGGTGATACTTTGGTGCAGGGCAAATCGGGACTGCCTATTTTTGTGGGTGTCATGTCCTTCGCAGTGAAAGCGGTGATCGAAAAGGCTGCTAAAGACGGTAATCTGGCCGACGGCGATATCTACATTTTCAATGATGCACACATTGGCGGTACGCACCTAAGTGATATGCGCCTCGTGCGGCCATACTACCGGGATGGTGAATTGTTCTGCTATCTTGCCTCTGTTGGTCATTGGCACGATGTGGGCGGCGCTGTCCCGGGGAACTACAATCCTGCGGCTACGGATGTTTTCCAAGAGGCCTTTGTTCTGCCCCCCGTTAAACTCGCCCGCGCAGGTGTGATGAATACAGATATCATCGATATTTTGCTGCGTAATACGCGCCTGCCGCAATCGGCTATGGGTGATCTGAATGGTCAGATCGGTGCGCTTGATCTGGGTATCAAACGCATGGATGAGTTGCTGGATGAATATGGAGTAGCGACAGTTTCCGCCGCACTGGAGGCTTTAGGTCATCGCGCCGAAGCGTTGATGCGGTCCGAATTGACAGACCTACCTGACGGGCATTGGGAGGCAGAGGATTTTCTTGATAACGACGGTATTGTCGATGAACCTCTGAGCATCAAGGTTGCACTCGTAATCAAAGGTGATTGCATGACGCTCGATTTTAATGGCTCTGCACCGCAATGCGCAGGGCCTGTCAATATCGCACTACCGACAACCGTTGCGACGGCCTATGTGGCGATCAAACATATCTTCCCGATGCTTCCCGCGAATGCTGGCGTGATGCGCCCGATTGATGTGATTGTGCCTGAAGGTTCACTTTTGTCTGCGGAATTTCCTGCACCAACGGGTGGTTACACAGAAACCATTTTGCGAATGATTGATGTAGTGTTCTGTGCCTTTGCGAAGGCAGAACCGAGCCGCGTTGTCGCTAATGCTTACGGGACAATTAACGCGCTTTCCATTGCGGGTAAACGAAAGAATGGTAAGCCCTGGGTGATGTTCAGTTTCTATGGTGGTGGGCATGGTGGCTCGATTGATGGGGACGGTTTGAATCATGGTAATGCGCCGATCTCAACGGCGACGATTCCGCCGATGGAAATTCTGGAAGCGGCCTATCCCGTGATGTTCCGCCAATGGGCGCTGCGCCCCGATAGTGCGGGCGCGGGCACTCATCGTGGTGGTGTAGGTGCGATCTACGAGATTGAAGTACTGGAAGAAAACGGCGCAGAGGCGTTTTTGTTTGGTGAGCGTGGACGTTTTGCCCCCAAAGGAATCGTGGATGGCGACGACGGTGCGATGAACGTGTTCTCTTATGAGCAGGATGACGGGTGGAAGACACCTCCGCTGGCGTCCAAGATGCGTGGGATCACATTGAAGCAGGGTCAAGCGGTGCGTTTGGAAACGCCAGGAGGTGGTGGGTATGGCGCGGCAGATAAGCGCGCGCTAGTGGATATTTCGGATGACGTTGCGTGCGGGTTGGTGAGCGCAGCAGAGGCAGATAAGATTTACGGAAATGCATGGCGGGAGGTGGCGCAATGAGTAGCCGCATGATCGGTGTCGATGTTGGCGGCACATTCACGGATGTTTTCGTTCTCAATGAGACAGATGGAACAGCCAGCGTGGCCAAAGTACCAACAACGCGCCCTGATCAATCGGTGGGTTTCCTGGACGGGATCAGGCGCGAAGTCGAAGACCTGTCTGAGATTTCAGTCGTTGTACATGGCACGACTGCTGGCACCAATGCGCTGTTGGAACGCAAAGGTGCTAAGACAGGAGTTATCTGCACCGAAGGATTGCGGGATGTGCTGGAAATGCGCCGCCGTGATCGCCCCCGCACATGGGGTTTGCGCGGTGATTTCGAACCTGTTGTGGATCGGCGCAATCGCCTCGAAGTGCCAGAGCGCACATTGGCAGATGGGAGTGTCCGAACATCCGTTGATCTGGACTCAGTGGGCGCAGCGGCGAATGATTTGATCGCGCAGGGCTGTGTGTCTGTGGCGATTCTGTTTGCGAACGCCTATGCGAACCCGGCGAATGAGGCAGCGGCGGTTGCTGTTGTGCGCGCAATCTGGCCAAATGAGCATGTCTCGGCCTCTCATGAAATACTGCCTGAAATTCGGGAGTTTGAGCGGTTCTCAACGACTGCGTTGAACGCCTATCTCCAGCCAGAAGTCTCTGGTTATTTGGGTCGTTTGGAAAGTGCGCTTAAGCAAGGTGGCTTTGACGGCGAATTTATGATCGTGCAGTCAAATGGTGGCGTGATGGCGGTTGATACGGCCTGCCGCCTGCC
>DGNZ01000069.1 GCA_002389175.1 Rhodospirillaceae bacterium UBA4479
AATACGGCGGTCTTCGTTCACGAAC
Organism: Rhodospirillaceae bacterium UBA4479; assembly: GCA_002389175.1. Classification (GTDB taxonomy): domain Bacteria; phylum Pseudomonadota; class Alphaproteobacteria; order Rhodospirillales; family Casp-alpha2; genus UBA4479. Next base: position 26 of record DGNZ01000069.1, read on the forward strand.
AAACCGAAGAAACAATCGAAGTTGAAATCTCTGGATTGGCGGAACATTACCGCCAAGCAGGCCTTGTTGGTCTTCGTGAAGTCATTGACGAACGCGCCCAGGGACAACGCCTCAGTCTTTATTTATTGACCGACCCCGCCCGCCGCCCGATCGCGGGTAACCTGAATGCATGGCCGGTTGCCACCGTACCAGGCGATTGGATCGATTTTGATTATCGCCGCCCTGTGGGTGAGCGTGTTGTTGAACATCGCGCCCATGCCAGACATTTGGTGTTGCCCGGTGGGTATCAATTGCTGGTGGGTTACGACATTCAAGATCAAGTCCGCTTGGAGCGCCGTATGCGCATATCCATGATTTGGATCGGTGCGTTGGCATTGGTTCTGGGTCTGGGTAGCGGTTTGGTGATGGCCCGTCGGTGGTTGTCGCGCATTGATACCGTGAACAAAACAGCGGGTGAAATCATGCAAGGCGACATGTCGCGCCGGGTTCCCGTGCATGGCACTGATGACGAATTGGATCGTCTTGCCCGGAATTTGAATGACATGCTGGACCGGATCGAAGCATTGATGACGGGCCTGCGCCAAGTCACCGATAACATCGCACATGATTTGCGGTCGCCGTTGAACCGATTGCGAAGCCGTCTTGAAGTCACGCTGATGGACGACCCTGGACGCGACATCTACCGGACCGCGTTGAAAAGCACGATGGAGGAAGCGGATCATCTTTTGAATACGTTCAACGCGCTGTTGTTGATCGGCGAGGCGGAATCAGGGTTGGACCGAAGTAAGCTTCTAAAGGTTGATTTATCGGACCGACTGCATGATTTGGCTGAACTATATGAGCCAGCAGCCGAAGAGGCTGGATTGATATTTTCAGAAAACATCGAAGATGGGCTTTGTGTGCGGGGGCAACCTGATTTGATCTCTCAGGCCGTCGTGAACCTGTTGGACAACGGACTCAAATACACGCCCAAAGATGGTAAGTTAGAAATCAAAGCCTATACCGACGATATGAAGAGATCTTGTGTTGAAGTCTCGGATACAGGTCCGGGGATTCCCCCAGAAGATCGCGTGCGCGTATTGGATCGGTTCGTCAGATTAGAAGGCAGCCGCTCATCACCCGGCAGTGGGCTTGGTTTGTCGCTGGTTGCGGCGGTGACCAAACTGCATCAGGGCGAAATTGTATTGGATGATAACAAGCCTGGCTTGATTGTACGCCTTATATTCCCAGCCTTTACCGAGATTGAGCCCGCTTTATCTGACGCTCGCGGAACGCCAGGAAAAGTGCCCCAAAAATAATCACCAACGCGCCAACGATACTGACATTATCGGGTATCACATCAAACACGGCGAAATCATATAACGTCGCAAAAACCAGCGTCGCGTATGAAAACGGCACCACGAAACTAGCGTCAGCATATTTCATCGCTTGGATATACAAAGCCTGCGCACACGCCATGACACACCCGATTGCCACTAAAAGCTTCCATTGATCTGGCGTGGGGTCGCGCCAAAAGAAACTCGCAGCCGTCACGGCCAGCACCATGCCAATTATGTTGTTAATGAACAAAATACGGATAGCGGGTTCAAGGCCGCTTAGGCGTTTGAGAAAAATCATCTCTAAGCCCATGAATATTGCAGCAGTCAGCGCGATCAAGGCTCCAATTTGAAAAGCGTCCATCCCCGGGCGGATAAGGATCAGCGCCCCGATACAAGATATCCCCGCCGCTGACCAACGCACGGGTCCGACCTTTTCGCCCAACAATGGAATCGCCAACATCATGGTTGCGATGGGGCTGAGAAAGCTTATCGCGGTTGCTTCACCCAAGGGCATCTGTGTGGCGGCGGCAAACATGCAACTGACCCCTAAGAAGCCAAAGAAAGTCCGTAGGATGTGCAGACGCCACGGAATGCCAACGAACCGAAGTTTCAAGAATGGTGCGAGCATTGCCAGCATTGAGAATGCAAAGAAAAACCGTCCCGCTGTGATCTGAGAAGGGTGCAATGCGGGGCCAAGCGTGTCAGTCCCCAACGTCTTTGCGATCAATGTAGTTGCCGCAACCAGACTGCTGGCGATGAGGATCATCACAGCGCCCTTGAGCTGATTGGGGCTGGGTTGCAAGGTTTATGCCCCGTCTAGGCGGATACACACTTTTCCAAAATGGGCACTTGATTCAAGATACCGATAGGCATCTTGGGAATTCTCAAAATCGAAGACTTGATCAATCACGGGTTCAATTTTCGCCTGTGAAATGGCTTGGCACATGCGCACCATATCTTCGCGTGGACCGACCGTGACGCCTTGCAGGCGAACATCACGGCTGATGATAAAGGGCAATAAGACGTTGCCGGTGGTGGCCCCGGATAAGACACCGATTAAACTCAACGTGCCGCCAGGGCGCCCCGCGATCAAGGATTGCTTCATGGTTTGGGTACCCCCCAATTCGATCACGTTATCGACGCCGTCGCCACCTGTCAGGTCCTTGGCAATATCGCGGGCGATCGCACCCCATTCAGGGTTGTCGGCATAATTGATGCCGAAATCAGCGCCCAGTGCTTTGGCTTTGACGAGTTTATCATCGGATGACGATGTGATGATCACGCTGGCACCCGCAAGTTTTGCAAACTGCACGGCGAACAATGACACGCCCCCAGTGCCCTGGGTCAGTACAACATCACCCGGTTGCACTTGTCCGTGACGCACGACGGCAGACCATGCGGTCAGGCCTGCGCAGCTCAAGCTTGCGGCTTCGGCATCAGATAAGTGATCAGGTGTTTTGACCAAACCACCCACGGGGCAGATCCGATATTCTTGCAAGAACCCATCCGAAGCACGCCCGCTATCGCTTTCCATCGCGTGATCCGTCGCGCGACCTGCGGGCCAATCCTGGAAGAAGCAGGCAGTGACACGGTCGCCGACGTCAAACGCTGTGACATTGTCACCCAGGGCCGTGATGGTGCCTGCACCATCGGATAGGGGAACAAGGTTTTCTTGTTTCTGGCGAGAACGATATCCCCCCTTGGCGATCAATAGGTCACGATAATTCAATGATGCTGCCCCGACTTTGACCAGGACTTCGCCCGGGCCGGGCGTCGGGACCGGGGCCTCAATCATGGTGAGGGCATCGATGCCGGTGGATGTTGAAAAGACCTGTGCGCGCATGTGATCACCTCAATAAAAAACTGGTGCCAAAAGACTGGGGCCGCGCTCAGAATTTACTGGGGCGGCCCTTCGGTCTTATATCACGGTGATGATTGCCGCAATCTTGATGGTGTGAGTTTAGGACAAGAAGCGGCTTTGATTAGAATTCGGGCACGGCGCTTTAATAATGGTTTCGCCATGATGATGCAGGTTCACCCAGATCCGATCGTTGCCATCCAACCAGTCATAAACCCATGCGTCAGATGGCGGACATACCAATTTCAAATACGAATACTGAATACGCTTGTTGCGCTGATTGATGACTTGCGCATGGTCGTAGCGTGAAACGTGAACATCGACGACGACGTTCTCGTCGACGTAGTTCTTTACGGCCACGGTGGCGACCTCAAGCGCTTCGTCTTCTGTCATTTCATTGGCGAATTGGCTAAGCGTGACCAGCGTTAAGCTTGGAATGGCGATTGCCGCCACTAAGCTGATAAAGAACCAACGCTTTGCTTGGATTAAATCAGAGATCCACATGTGATTTCCCTTTCCCTTCGGTAGCCCCGCTGCCTATCCCATTTTTGGGTTTTAGGCCGGTTGCTTTGCGCCCCGTCGTTTCCGGCGGTTAGCCATTTCGAGGATTCGGACGTTCAAGACATCGCGAATCGAGTAACTAAACATTACGTCAAAATCCACAATTGGTCTGTGAGTCCCATCACATGACGTATTTTCGTAATTGTTTCAAGGGGGTTAGCCCTTAAGAGTTGTCTCTAATCGCTCAAAGAATAAATCGATATCTGATTTATCGTTCAACATGTGCGGACTGACCCGAAGGCCACCGCCCCGAACGCTGACAAAAACATCCAGTTTTGCGAGACGTTCAAGAATATCGTTGGGGAAACCGCCATCCCGGTGCATGCCGATGAAATGCGGACAGCGTGTTTCAGCGGGTGGCACATTTAAACCTAGGCTGGCTGCACCATCAGCCACGGCATCCGTCAGCGTCTTCAGATATGCACCCACGCGTTCGGTTCCCCATGCGTCAATCTGCTTCATGGATGCCTGTATCATGGGCAATGATATAAAGTTTTCAAACTCGCCGACATCGAATCGGCGGCTAGCGGGTGTGTATTCCGATGGATTTCCGAGCAAATCGAGGCCCGCACTATCACCCAAATGGTTGTGAGAGTGATTTTCGATGGGGGTGCCATCTTGGTGGTCTGGTCGGAAATACATAAATGAAAGCCCATAAGGGCCCATCAGCCATTTATAAGCGGCATTCACCAGGTAATCAGCACCCAATGCTTTGACGTCGATGGGCTGGGCTCCCGTCCACTGCGTGGCATCGATTACAAACTTTGCACCCACTTCTTTTAGGGCAGCACCGATTGAAGCCAAATCAAGTAGGGTGCCATCCGTCCAATGACACGGAGGGAGGGCAGCGAGCGAAGTGCGCTCATCAATCGCAGCCAGAATCTCGCGGGTCCAGTTATGATCTTCGGGTCTTTTGATTTGAACGATTTCGGCATTGCAGGCCTTGGCCAGATTGTCCCATGCATAAACGTTTGATGGAAATTGGCCTTCGATGACGATGACACGTGATCCCGCAGGCAATGTGATGTTCTTTGCCGCGGTGGCGATGCCATAGGCCGCCGACGGATGAATGGCGATATCGTCTGCGGTTGCCCCGATCATTGCCCCGAATCGTGCCCGAATATCTTCGGTCTGCAAATGCCGCGCGTGTTCATCGATGGCCCAAGGGTATGCCTTGGCCTCAACGCCGATTTTCCCGGCTGCGACAGTCGCGCGCGGAAGCGTCGATTTAGACGCCGCGGCAAGATAAACCATGCCTTTTGGCACGTCATACAGGTCTCGTTGGCAATCCAACGGTGTGTTTTGATCATTCATGCCCTAATTCAGTCACAGCCGTGCGCTGAAATCAAATACCACAATGTATCGGGACAATTTGGCTTAGTTCCCAGCGCCGGCGGCTTCCGCCGCGCGGGCCTTGGAATTTTTAATATGCTCGCGGTAGGTGATGTAGGCGGTACTAGAGAAAATAAGGATTCCCCCCATCCATACGAAGACATCGGGTATCTCTGCAAAAAAGATGTATCCCGTGATCGAGACCCATACCAAACGAACGAAATCGAATGGCATGGCGACATGGGTTTCCGCGTGTTTTAACGCCTGAGACACCGCGAGCTGTCCGATTCCCCCCAATATCCCGAGCAATAGGAGCCAGCCAAAATCGATCATGCTGGGGGTGGACCAGACAAATAAGGCGGGCACCAACGCGAGGGGCGCCATCACCAAAGACATATACGTTGTAATCGTGACGGCGGATTCGGTTCGGCCCAGATCTTTGACGATAATCACACAGGCTCCCCAAAAAGTAGCAGATATCAGAACAAGTGCATTCCCCACCCCGATTTCTTCGAATCCAGGCCTGAGCACAACCAACGTCCCAGCAAACCCACACCCAATGGCCAGTGCGCGCCGCCAGCCTATCTTTTCCTTCAAGATCAATATGGCCAACAAAGTCGCGAATAAGGGTGCGGTAAAGGACAGGGCGGTGACATCTGCGATGGGGGCGAGGCTGAGAGCCGTGAAAAAGCACAGCATGGCGCCGAAATTCAGGACACCGCGTAATATGAGCATCTTGATGCGGCTGGTCTTTAACGGCGCAATACCATCGCGGACGAAAAATGGAATCATGACGATCAGCGCGAAAAACAGCCGAAAAAACACCACGATGAATGGATGGACGTTATCAGACACGTGACTGATGGTGGTATGCATCAACCCCAGGCATAGCGTCGCGAAGAGCATCCAGCTGATGCCTTTGAGGTTTTCTGACATTGTATTGAAGGACATTAACGAGGCTCCGGTGCGGATGGACACCATACGTCAGCGCATCATTTAGGCAACCCGCGGGTCATTCACTTATGGGCACCTCTAAAAATAG
>DGNZ01000416.1 GCA_002389175.1 Rhodospirillaceae bacterium UBA4479
CCAGATTTAGACCCAGGTGCATTCGATCAAATTTTGGTCGTCCCATACATGATGTCGGATGGGTTCCTGGCCAAGCAGATGACCGATAACGCCAAACACACCATCGAAGAGGCTGGCATTAAAAAGCCTGTGATCGGTACATCATCGGTCGGCACGCACCCTGCCATTGCTGATATCGTGCTCAAAGTGGCCACTGAGGCAGCGGAGGCACATCAACTGTCTGCAGACGCTCTATCACTGGTTATTGTGGCCCACGGCTCGCGAAACGCGCCTCAGTCGCGTATTGGCGCAGAGGCGCATCTGCAATCCCTCAGAGACGTCGCGCGCTTTAAGGAAACGATATTGGGCTTTATCGAAGAACCCCCATTTGTTGCTGATGTGCTGAAATCCATTGAAAGCCCCGCCGTTGTTGTTGGTTTGTTTGCTGCGCCCGGCGGTCATGCCATCGTCGATATCGCCGAGGCGATGCAAGAAGCCAACATAGGTAGCCTGATCAATGCAGGCCCGATTGGGCTGCATCCTGATATGCATGACATGATCCGTCTACGCGCCATAGAGGCCATGACACCTTAGACCCGATCATCAGTTCAAAAATCTATTCATAAACAGCAAAAACCCCGGATAAACCGGGGCTTTTGTAATCTCAATCTTTGCGGAAGACTGCTGTTATGCAGCTGCGCCCTCGCGCCATGCAGCCGTACCTTTGCAGGACGGACATACACGCTCACCAAAATGATGAGAAAGAAACTCCGTGCTGCACATAAGGCAGGTACGTTTCTTGTGTTGTTCGGGCCGATCAGAACTCGGCTTTTTATTATCGGAACTTCGAGATGCCATCAGGCTGCCTCCTGGATCGCGTTTTGAAAATCATTAATTTCAGCGCGGGCCAGGATACGCGCACTCAAGTTGAGAAGCTCAGTCGCTTCTGCCAAGTTTGCGTCGCGGTTGATGTCATTCAACACTTCCGGATTCAGAACTTCCGTCGCACTATCCGCGAGAAACCAAACCAAATCAAGCTGTTGCATCACTTATACTCCTTCGAGAACCATAATATTAGGCCCGCTTATATCTTAATCTTCACGAAAATGCAACAAAAATTGCTGCAGTGCAGCATTTTGTATGATCGCCGTAAAAGACGGAGACCCATCTTCAAGCGCGCTTATTAACGCTCTACGAGAGATAGGAAAGTTCAGATCAAGATGTAAGGGAAATATTTCACAAGTCTTTAAAAAAGTCCACAATTTTCGATGGTCGATTCGTTGACTCATCATGTTGGGCAACGTAAGGGACGACGGATATTTTGTAGTCAGATGCCTATATTTTAATCACTGACATTATTTGATCTTACGACTAATTGGATGAGGTTGTGCTGTTAAGGCATTGTTTTACATAGAAAAGAGAAAACCTGAAAAACTGGCACGATGCGTGCTGTATAACGCGCAGGCGCTGTAACGACATCTGTCGGCACATGGCAAAAATACAGTGTCTATGACCCGAGGAGACATATCGACCGATGAAAAAAATCGAAGCGATTATCAAGCCTTTCAAACTCGACGAAGTGAAAGAGTCCCTTCACGAGATTGGTTTACAGGGCATTACAGTCCTAGAAGCCAAAGGCTTTGGGCGGCAAAAAGGCCACACGGAACTGTACCGCGGTGCAGAATACGTGGTCGACTTTTTGCCAAAGGTCAAAATCGAGATTGTCGTCGATGACAATTTATTGGAGCAAGCTGTAGAAGTCATACAGCAAGCCGCAAAAACAGGCCGCATCGGCGATGGGAAAATCTTCATCACCCCTGTCGACGATGCAATCAGGGTCCGTACCGGCGAACGTGGCACAGATGCCATCTAAGCCACAGGCACCCTTAAACATATAACCACACCGAGTTAGGAAGGATTACAAAAATGGCAATGGACATTAAAACTCCAGCCGACGTTCTGAAATACGTAAAAGACAACGACATCGAGTATGTTGACCTGCGCTTCACCGATCCACGCGGTAAATGGCAGCACCTGACGATGGTGTCTGATTTTGTCGACGAAGACACATTCGAAGACGGCATCATGTTCGATGGTTCATCCATCGGCGGCTGGAAAGCCATTAACGAGTCCGACATGGCGCTTATCCCAGATGCAACAACGGCCGTTATGGATCCTTTCTCGGCGCAGCCTATGTTGATCCTGAACTGCGACATTGTAGAGCCAACAAATGGCCAGCCATACGAACGTGATCCACGCTCGGTTGCTAAAAAAGCTGAAGCATACCTGGGCAGCACCGGTATCGGTGACACCGCATATTTTGGTGCAGAGCCTGAATTCTTCATGTTTGATGATGTGCGCTACAAAGTCGAAATGCACGAATGCAGCTACTCCTTCTCATCCGAAGAAGGTCCATACGTCACGGGTGATGTCATGGCTGACGGCAACCTGGGCCACCGCCCAGGCATCAAGGGTGGTTACTTCCCCGTACCACCAGTCGATCAAGCACACGATATCCGTGCTGAAATGGTCTCCGTGATGAAAGAAATGGGCTTGACCATGGACAAGCACCATCACGAAGTTGCTCCGTCGCAGCACGAGCTCGGTATGGCGTTTTCGACCCTGGTTCGGACTGCTGATAACGTGCAAATCTACAAGTACTGCACACACATGATCGCAGCAACGTACGGCAAAACGGCAACGTTCATGCCGAAACCAGTTGCTGGTGATAATGGTTCTGGCATGCACACGCACCAGTCGATCTGGAAAGATGGCAAGCCAACATTTGCTGGCAACGGTTATGCGGATCTGTCTGAAACCGCCCTTCATTACATCGGCGGTATCATCAAGCACGCAAAAGCCATTAACGCGTTCACCAACCCATCGACGAACTCATACAAACGTCTGATCCCAGGCTTCGAAGCACCGGTTTTGTTGGCATATTCTGCCCGTAACCGTTCTGCATCTTGCCGGATTCCGTTTGCCGGTTCACCAAAAGGGAAACGCGTCGAAATTCGCTTCCCGGATGCGGTTGCGAACCCATACCTCGCCTTCTCTGCGATGATGATGGCTGGCCTCGACGGTATTCAGAACAAGATCCATCCGGGCGACGCCATGGACAAAGACTTGTACGACTTGCCGCCAGAAGAACTCAAAGACGTCCCAACCGTCTGTGGTTCATTGCGCGAAGCGATGGAATCACTTGATGCGGACCGCGAGTTCCTCACCAAAGGCGACGTCTTCACCGACGATCAGATC
>DGNZ01000237.1 GCA_002389175.1 Rhodospirillaceae bacterium UBA4479
GGGTGACCAAAGAACCAGAACAGGTGTTGCCAAAGGATTGGGTCACCACCGCCAGCGGGATCAAAGAACGTGGTCCCGAAATTCCGATCGGTCAAAAGCATCGTTAACGCGCCGGCCAAAACAGGCAAAGCCAACAGCAACAAAAATGCCGTGACCAAGATTGACCAAACAAACAATGGCATTTTGTGAAGTGTCATGCCCGGAGCGCGCATGTTGAAGATAGTCACAATAAAGTTGATCGCACCCAAGATTGAGGACGCACCCGCTAAGTGCAGGGATAGAATACCAAAATCAACCGCAGCATCGGGGTGATATATTCCGCTTGATAACGGAGGATACGCCGTCCAACCCGTTCCGACACCAGAACCTACAAAAGCAGACATCAACAACATGATTAGGGCCACAATTAACAACCAAAGGCTGATATTGTTCATCCGTGGGAACGCCATGTCTGGCGCACCGACCATCAACGGTACAAACCAGTTACCAAATCCACCGATCAAGGCAGGCATGACCACAAAGAATACCATAATGAAACCATGCGCCGTTAGCAGCACGTTGTACCACTGGAAGTCATCGATGAACTGGATGCCGGGCTCAGCGAGCTCTAGGCGAATGTACCATGACATGCCGCCGCCAATAATAGCCGCGAACATGGATACAAAAAGATAAACTGTTCCAATGTCTTTGTGGTTGGTTGAACAGAACCAACGCTGAAAGAAGCTGGGGTAGTGGTCGTGATGATCGTCGTGATGGGCGTCAGCTGCATTAGCCATGATACGTCCCTTTCCTTTTATTCGTTACGTTGACGTTACTGAGCCTGGGAGGCCGCTGCGAGCTTGACCGCATCAGCGGCTTTCGGCTGCACAGGTTCGTCAGACGCAAATTCTTCTTGGGCTTTTAAGACCCACTTTTGATAATCTTCTTTAGTAACCGCGTGGATAGCGATTGGCATGAAGCCATGGTTCACACCACACAATTCTGAACACATGCCGTAAATTGTTTTACCGACATATTTTTCATGGATTCGGGTCCAAGTTTCGTTGATCCGGCCAGGCACGGTATCAAGCTTGACGGAAAGAGATGGCAATGCCCAGTTGTGGATCACATCGTTGGACGTCATCAACAAGCGGATATTGGTTTCAACGGGAAGAACAACTTTATTATCAACAGACAGCAACCGCGGCTGGCCTTCTTTCAGGTCTTCTTCGGCGATCGGCAAGCTATCAAAGGTAAAGTTACCATCGTCTGGATACTCGTAAGTCCAAAACCATTGGTTGCCGATGATTTTCAACGTCATATCGGCTTCTTCGATGTGGTCAGCGAAGTACAGGTGCTTGATAGAGGGCACAGAGATGCCGACCAAGATGAAAATCGGAATAACCGTCCAGGCAACTTCAAGCCCGGTGTGGTGGGTGGTTTTCGAGGGAACCGGGTTTTTCTTGGCGTTGAATTTGTAAGCGATGTAAGCCATCAGCCCCAACACAAAGACCACGATTATTGTTTCGATGACCAGGAGTTGCACGTTGAAGGCGACAATCCGATCAGCGGTTGGAGATGCCGGATCCTGCAACCACATCTGCCATGGGGCAGATCGCACATCACCGTTCGGTCCTGCCAATGCAGAGCCCGAAACCAGAAACACCCCGGCAATTGCCGAGAAAAATAGTTTTAGCTTGTTCGTCATTCTTCTCACCCAGCTCCGGCCACAAAGCGTAGTGGCACCGCGTTGATTTTTTTGGGTGCACAGCGAATCTTTGACGCAGGTGCACATTACGCATTTTTAATCCTCTTGCGAAGATTGAGCAAGCCGCCAAGTCATTATTTTATTACGTTTTTTAGGCTCTGGTATGAACAGTTGTGCAAGACTGGATTCATCTAAGTAATGTCATATACATATATAGAATTATAGAAATTGAAGTTAGCCATATGGAAATTCCGTGCAATTTAGGCTGGCACCCATTAAATGCCGCTCTTAGCTGCATAATCGTGCGTTGAATTGCGCCTCGATGCCATGGCGATTTGAACAAAGGCCGATGTAATGAATGAAAAAATCAACGATGAACCATCCGTGAAATCATCATCCCGCAAGCGAAATATTATTCTAGGGTTGATTTTGGCGGCGGCTTCGTTGGGCATGTACGCGAGTATTTTCTGGCGATTGTCGGTTAATCCGCTCGAATAAACCCAACGATTTCCTCACTTTTTCTAACGAGGCTTCATAATGGACGCCCAATCACTTGTGCATGTGAATGCAATTCTGAATGCAATATCTGTAGCATTCCTCAGCATGGGATATGTATTCATCAAGCGCGGTGAATGGAAAAAACACCGGGCCATGATGGTCAGCGCCTTAGCAGCATCCGGCTTATTCCTGATTTCTTATGTCATTTATAAGTTGAATTCTGGTTTCGCAAAGTTTGGCGGCGAAGGGGCCGTCCGATATTTCTATTTCACTTTGCTTTTCATTCACGTCGTCGGTGCCGTTGCCATTGTACCGTTGGTACCCATTACGGTTTTTCGGGCTTGGCGTGAAAAATTCGATCAACACAAAAAAATTGCTAAAATCACATGGCCATTGTGGATGTTCGTCGGGATTTCTGGCGTCGTGGTCTACGTGATGGCTGTACATTTATACCCGACAGTCGGGGGATAAGACTTTGCTCCGCCCTTCCCAACCACAAAAATGGGATCCCATCGAAGGCTTTCGCATGAGCCTTGGTAGCCTCAACGCACAAAAAGAATTAAGGCTATGGTCAATTCTGGCTATTGCCGCTCTGGCTGTTGCTGGGATTTTTGCGCTGCTTTTGGCCATTTCTCGCCTCCCCGGTGCAGACACACTGTTTCCATGGCCCGTCGCCTTCTACGAGCGAAGCCTCATCATCCATGTGATCATGTCCTTCGTCGTCTGGTTTATCGCAGGCGGCATGATCTTTGCTCAAATAGCCGCCTACCGCATTTCTGATGGCTCTCCACGATCTGAAAACATGGGCCGGACAGCTGCCGTTGCTGTTCTGATCGCATTCTTCTTATTGGGCGCACCGGCCTTGATGGACAGCGGCGTGCCATCGCTCAACAACTACATCCCAGCGATTATAGACCCAATTTATTATGCAGGTCTGCTACTGGTCGCCTTTGGCGCGATTATGGGTGCCGTTCGGGTCTTCATGAACATTGCAGATCGGCAAGGACCGCTTGAACCCATTGGGGCGGCGGGCCTGTGTGCCAGCTTTGTCATCGTGCTTGCCATCGCTGCATTTGCGATTTCCTGGAACCACAACGGCGGCATGCCAACAACACCTGCTGGTAATGAAGATGTCTTCTGGGCAGGCGGACATATACTTCAGTTCTTCAATGTCGCAATCATGATCGGCGCATGGCTGTTCCTTGCAGGACGCGCTATTGGACAACCGCCACTTCGCCCACGTACCGCTCTTATCGCCTTCGCCGTGCTCGCTATTCTGGCAAGTGGCGGATTTTCGTTGTTGTTCATCGAAGACCCTCTTTCGGTCGCAGAAAGGGATTTGTTCACGCACTATCAATACGCCTTGGCCCCCGTGCCGATTTTTGTCGGTATTTTGGTCGCCATCGCATTGATCAAATCACCCAAAAGCATATCAGAAGTCGGACGTGCCGCATCAATCTGCTTATGGCTCTCGATGACTTTGTTCTTTGTTGGTGGATTTTTAGGAATCTTCGTCGATGGCGGTGATACCCGCACCCCTGCGCATTATCATGCGGTCATAGGTGCGGTGAATATTGCCCTGATGGGCTTTCTGTATCTATTTGTCCTGCCGATCTTAGGGCGTGGGCTGACCAAGTGGCGCGCTGTGCGTGCCTCGCTATGGCTCTACGGCATGGGTCAAATACTTCATAGTGTCGGCTTATTTATTGCTGGCGGGTACGGTGCGCCGCGCAAAGTAGCGGGCACATCGCCGGGCTTAGACGACGTTATTGGAAACTGGATAGGGCATGTCGGCATTGGTATCGGCGGTGTAATTGCTGTGCTGGGCGGCGTCATGTTTATTTGGATGTGCGGCAAGAAACTAGCCAAACGCCAGTAGACAATCCCACTTAACACTTGGTAAGTGCTGGAATTGACGGGCGGATTAGAATACAAGTCGGCATTCTCAGACATGGGTGAGATACGTATGAGCGATACCAGCCAGATTGCGGCGGCAGCAAAGACAGCGGAATCAGCGCCCGAAGGGCCTGCTGAACCACGTTTTCGCTTGAACGATTATGCGATGCTGTTGAAACCACGCATTTTGTCGTTGGTCGTCATGACAGGCTTGGTCGGCACGCTTATGGCGCCAGGCGGCGGAGATGCCCTGACCGGTTTAATTTCCGTTCTATGTATCGCAATCGCAGCAGGTAGCGCTGGCGCTATAAACATGTGGTACGACCGTGACATCGATTTGGTCATGCGCCGCACCCAGCACAGACCCATTCCATCAGGCCGAGTCGATCCGCGCGTTGCATTGGGTTATGGCTTATTCCTGGGTATCGGTTCAGTCTGGATGATGGCCGCACATGTCAGTTTTGTCGCTGCAGGCTTATTGTTGTTCAGCATTTTCTATTATGTCGTCATTTACACGGCGTGGCTCAAACGCCGGACGCCGCAAAATATCGTCATTGGCGGTGCCGCAGGTGCGTTCCCGCCTTTAATTGGCTGGGTTGCTGTCACCGGTTCATTTGATCCAGGCGCGATCGCCCTATTCATGATCATCTTCTTGTGGACACCTCCGCATTCGTGGGCACTCGCGTTGTTCCGAAAAGAAGACTATGCAAACGCCAGCGTACCCATGTTACCCGTCGTTTCGGGTGAGCGCGAAACCAAGCGCCAGATGTTGATCTATACAGTTTTGATGATTCTTTCGACCTTTGCGCCCGTCGCACTTGGCGTATCTGGATTGATATATGGTGTCATTGCTGCATGCCTAAATTACCGTTTCTGGGTCCTGAACTGGCGCGTATGGAAGGCTGAGGGCGACAAGCACTCCAAACAGCTCTTCCTGTATTCGATCCTCTATCTGTTCTTAATCTTCCTTGCTATGGTCGCAGACCGGATGTTGTTCGTTCCCGTTATTTAGGGTTCACTAACGCATGTCAGAGACCAACTCTCATCAGGCTTATGACGCGCTTGCCGAACGCTTTCGCCGCATCTCCTTACTTGGAGACGCCGAAGGCATGTTACATTGGGATTATGCTGCAATCATGCCCGAGGGCGGTGCCAACGCCAGGGCAGAGCAGTTGGCTGAACTTGGCGCAATATCACACGGCATTCTGACCGCCGACGAAACCGGCGACCTGATTGCCCGGGCAACAGATGAAGCACCAGACCTGACCGATTGGCAGGTCGCGAACTTAAATGAAATTTCAAAAAAATACCGACGCGCACACGCGCTAAACGAAGAATTTGTGACCACCATGGCGCGCGCAAAAAGTGTGTGCGAACAAGCTTGGCGCCAAGCACGCGCCGCGAGTGACTTCACTCTTATTGAGCCGACATTATCACCGCTTCTCGACCTTGTGCGTGAAGAGGCGCAGCGCATTGGTGATGCCCTCGAACTCGATCCGCTTGATGCGTTGATGGATGCGTTTGAGCCAGGTGCACGACAAGCAAACGTTGATCCGGTCTTTGCAGAACTTAAAGGATTCCTGCCAGAATTCCTGGAAAGCGTCTTGGCCAAGCAACAGGCCGAACCTGATATCATTCGCCCAGAAGGCCCCTTCCCCATCGATATTCAACGCGACGTCGGCCTGAAATTTATGGAAACGCTGGGGTTTGATTTCTCGCGCGGCCGCTTAGACGTCAGTCATCATCCGTTCTGTGGCGGTATACCGGACGATGTTCGAATCACCACGCGATATGACGAAAATGATTTCACATCGGCCCTGATGGGCGTGATCCATGAAACCGGCCATGCCCTGTATGAGCAAGGTTTACCAGCAGACTGGCGGTTGCAACCTGTAGGCAATGCACTTGGCATGTCGATGCACGAAAGCCAATCGCTATTGATGGAAATGCAAGTGTGCCGTTCGCAGGCATTCTTGGAATACGCCATCCCGATTATTCGCGATGCGTTCAATGGTTCTGGTCCTGCGTGGGAGACTGAAAACCTGATCC
>DGNZ01000030.1 GCA_002389175.1 Rhodospirillaceae bacterium UBA4479
CATCTTCGGGTGGCTGTTCAGCCTCATCCTCAGATATAACGGTGGCGCCGATTTCGGCTTCTTCTTCGATCGCGGCGGTCACACGACACGATAAGCCATCAGCGCCTTGCTGCGTTGAGACGATGATCGCATCGTCACCCATATCATCGCGCACGAAGGCCATTGCTTCGGGCATGGTGGGCGCTGTGTATGTTTTAAGTCGCATATTTACTGACCGTTATATCTGACCGACGGTTTTGATCTTAGCCTTAGGATATATCTCGTTTTGCGACATGACCACGGTCATTGGTCGGAATCGTTCAACGATGGACCGCACAAACGGTCGGATTGTCGGGCTGGTCAACAGCACGGGTTGTTCGCCCATCATGGCTTGGCGCTCAAAAGTACTGCGAAGTTGGGTGATGAATTCCTGCAATTTTGATGGCGGCATGGATAACTGACGGTCATCGCCTTGCCCAACCAAGCTTTCGGCGAATGTTTGTTCCCACTGCGGCGATAAGGTGACCAGCGGCATAAAACCTTGTTCGTTGGTGTTCATGTTGCTGATTTGGCGTGCGAGACGCGCACGGACGTGCTCGGTGATCATCATGACGTTTCGGGTTGTGCCGCAGGCTTCATAGACACCCTCTAGAATGGTCGGCAGGTCACGTATTGAAATACGCTCGCCCAAAAGGTTTTGTAGAACGCGTTGCAAACCACCCAATGAAATCTGGGCTGGGATCATATCGCCGATAAGTTTTTGGTGCTCTTTTTCTAAATCATCAAGAAGCTTTTGCGTTTCTGCATAAGAAAGCAGCTCAGACATGTTGTCTTTGATGATTTCGGTGATGTGCGTTGTCACCACGGTTGCCGGATCAACAACGGTGTAGCCACGGAATAGGGCTTCTTCACGGTTGGATTCTTCGATCCACATGGCAGGGAGACCAAATGTGGGCTCCATGGTTTTTTCACCGGGGATAGAGATTTCTTCTCCGCGAGGATCCATCACCAATAGCATGTTGGGGCGGAGTTCTGCGCGACCTGCCTCAATCTCTTTGACCCGAATAACATATGTGTTCGCAGGTAACTGCATATTGTCCTGAATGCGGACCGAAGGCATCACGAAGCCAACCTCGGTTGCTAATTGGCGACGCAACGCCTTGATCTGATCGGTGAGCTTATGGCCGTCCTTTGGCGCGTTGATCAGCGTGAGTAGGCCGTAACCCATTTCTAAACGGATATGATCAATCTTGAGCGCGGTCGAGATGGGCTCTTCGGCTTGCGCTTTTGGATCAATTTTTTCTTGCTCAAGCTCTTCGATGGCTTGTTCTTCGATCATTCGGTCACGGTAGTTAACGAAATACGCTGCCCCGCCGCATGCAAACCCAAGAGCCATGAACGGTATAGCGGGAATACCGGGCAGGATTGCCAGGGCAAACATCAAGAAACTGACAAGGGTGAGAGCTTTTTCACCGCCCAACTGTTTAAACAGCGCGCCCTCGGTTGAGCCTGCAACACCTGCCTTTGTGACAACCATACCGGCGGCCGTGGATACGATCAGCGCAGGGATTTGAGATACCAAACCATCACCCACGGTCAGTCGAGTGTATGTGTCTGCGGCCTCACCAAAGGTCAGATCCTGCTGCAGTACGCCGATGATCATGCCAGCGATGACGTTAATGAACGTGATTAAAAGGCCCGCTATGGCATCGCCACGAACGAACTTGGCAGCACCGTCCATGGCGCCAAAGAACGAGCTTTCTTCCTCAAGTTCTTTACGGCGCGTCTTGGCGGTTTCTTCATCGATGAGACCTGATGACAGATCAGCATCGATTGCCATTTGCTTGCCGGGCATAGCATCCAATGAAAACCGTGCAGAAACTTCTGCGATCCGGCCGGAACCCTTGGTGATAACAATAAAATTCACAATTACCAGGATCGCAAATACGATGATCCCAATAATAAAGTTGCCGCCCATAACAAAGCCGCCAAAAGCCTCGATGACCTCTCCAGCGGCGTGAGTGCCTTCATGGCCATCAGCTAAGATGAGCCGTGTTGAAGCCAAGTTCAGAGACAACCTGATCATCGTGGCCAACAGCAAAACTGTTGGAAATGCATTGAAATCTAATGGTTTCTCGACAAAAAGTGCCGTCATTAAAATGAGCACCGAAAATGTAATCGAGAATGCCAGCGCGACATCTAGTAGCCAGCGCGGTAATGGTAGAATCAAGACAACCAATATCGCGACGACGCCTAATGCGAGGATGATATCGCCACGTTTTGCCGCCTGGGAAATCTTAGCCTTAAAGAAATCGCCAGCGGCTGATGTGGTGACTTCGCCGCCTCCGGCTTCAGCCATGGGCTAAGCCCCTCCTTGAACGTGTGCGCAATGTATGGTCATGCGCCAGCACGTGAGCCCTCGCCGGGGGATGGAATGTTAAAGCCTTCATCCCCGTACTGCTTCAGCTTATTGCGCAGTGTGCGAATGGATATGCCTAAAATAGTGGCCGCGTGGGTGCGATTGCCAAGACAGTGGTCCAGCGTGTTGATAATCAACCCACGTTCAACTTCGGCTACTGTTTGGCCAACCAAGTTGGTTCCGGCACCGTCGTTGTCAAAGCCATCGGAAGCACCAGAGGTGTTGGTGCTGTCCTGCGATGTTAACAAGATTGCTTCTGCATCAATTTCAGCACCGGATGCCAAAAGGATTGCGCGGTGCATGGTGTTTTCAAGCTCACGCACATTCCCTGGCCAAGTATAGCTCTGTAACTTCTGTATTGCATCATCGCCCAGGGGCTTTCGCGGTACATCGTTCGCTTCTGCGTACTTAATGGCGAAATGTTCTGCCAGTAGTGTGATATCTGCGGGACGTTCAGCCAGGGCTGGTAAGCGAATGTTCACGACGTTTAAGCGGAAATAAAGATCTTCGCGGAAGTGCCCTTGCTGCACGGCTTCCTCCATTATGCGATTTGATGTCGCGATAATTCTAACGTTTACGGGTACCGGCTTGTTCGAGCCAATGCGATCAACTTCGCGTTCTTGGAGGACGCGCAGCAATTTTGCTTGCAGGCGGACGTCCATTTCGCTGATTTCATCCAATAACAACGTACCGCCGTCAGCCTCTTCAAACTTACCAATTCGACGTGCGACTGCGCCGGTAAAAGCACCTTTTTCATGACCAAATAACTCGGATTCCAAAAGGTTTTCAGGAATGGCAGCGCAGTTAACGGCGACGAAGCGACGGTCTTTGCGTTTGGATTTATTGTGAATGTAGTGTGCCAGGACTTCTTTGCCTGTTCCAGACGGTCCTGTGACTAAAATGCTGGCTTCGGATGCTGCGATCTGATCTGCCATTTTGACAACATCCGCCATCTTCTGATCTTTAAAGATCAAAGCGTGTTGTTGATTTGTGACCGCTTCAAGTACGGCAGCGATCAAGTCTGCATCAGGGGGAAGCGGAATATACTCTTGTGCGCCAGCGCGAACCGCGCGAACAGCCGCCTGGGTGTCATTGGAAACACCGCACGCAACAACAGGGACGTTGATACGTTCGAGTTCAAGGGCATCCATGAACGTGTCGACCTCTAACGAAACATCAATCATCACCAGATCGGCACCTGCGCGGCGTAAAAGATCGAGACCCTGATCAATAGTGTCGGCTTGTTGGACCTTAGCACCGCGCTTGATCGCAATCTGACTTGCGGCGCCGATCTGTCCTTCTAGTGTTCCGACGATGAGTAACTGCATTTTAGTGCTTGGCTCCCAGTGTTTCGTGTTCGTCGAAATACTCAACCCGTTGTGACGGTGGCAAGATGCTATTCAACATCATTTCCAATCGCCGCGGGTTCTCCTGACGACCGACAGATACCGAGGTCAGCAGGAAGATTTGATTGATTAATGCTTCTTCGTTGGCGTTGCGCTCTAGCTTCGAAGCCATGGGTAAGAACACCATATTGGCCAGAACAGCGCCGTAAAACGTGGTCAGCAAAGCAACAGCCATGGCCGGGCCAATCGTTGTAGGGTCTTGTAAGTTGCCCAACATTTGTACCAGTCCGATCAAGGTGCCAATCAAGCCCATCGCAGGAGAGAACTCGGCCATCTTCCGCAAAATGCTACTACTTTGACGATGGCGTTGAATGGTCGCTTGAAGGTCGCGGCGCAGTATATGTTCTACTTCTTCGCCGGGCGTGCCATCAATGACCATGCTTAGACCTTGATGAAGGAAAGGCTCGTTGCGGACACTGCTGACGACACCTTGCAGCGCTAAAACACCTTGTTTGCGGGCCAATTCAGCGACTTGAAGGGCTTTGTATGCGGTATCAAAAGGTTCTTGGGAATTCCGAAAAACTGCCTGTGCGGCAATCCGAAACGTGCCGAGCATTTCGCTAATACTGAAACAAATTGTCGTCACGGCCAATGTCCCGCCGATCACAATCAATACCGAAGGCAGGTTGAGGAAGCTCTCTGGTGTGCCACCCAACATGATGGCGGCAAGGATCATTGCAAACCCACACGCAATTCCAACGATGGTCGCCAGATCGATAGATCGTCCTTCTACGTTGTGTAGATCGGCCATGAAGTGTTCCTGCTACCCTTAGCCCAAACGATCCGTCTTGATGATTTCCGTCATGGTCACGCCCAATCGGTCTTCAACGACGACAACCTCGCCACGCGCCACAAGGCGGTTATTAACGTAAATGTCGATGGCCTCTCCGACTTTCCGGTCAAGTTCAACAACATCGCCACGGCCCAACTTCAACAAGTTGCTGACGGCCATCGTGGTCTTGCCTAGTACGGCAGAAACCTGCACGGGGATGTCGTAGACAGCCTCCAAATCTTTGGCGCTACGTGGCAGATCAAGCCCTTGCATGCCGCCATCACCTGCGGCCTCTGTCTCTGCTTTCGTAGGAGCAGGTTGCTCGGTTGTTTCATTAAGATCTGCTAGATCTAGCCCGCTATCATCATCTTCAGCCATTTTAATCTCCTACGAATTGTTTTCTCAGTGATACCGAGGATGAGGTTATTTCTCGTCTTCTTCGGACAGTGCGCCTTGTGCGTCGAGTATAGCTGCCGTCATGTCTGGTGAAACCGGATCAGAGTTGACTGTGCGCCCAGGGTCATCTGCGGTCTCTTGTGGGTCGTCAGTGGATTCGGTTTGTTCACCCGATGCTTGATCTTGCTCTAGGTCAATGTGCGGGATAGGGGCTTCTCCGATATCAGGTTCAACATGTTGATTCTCTTGAATTTCTGGGCCAGATGACTGCGTCGAAATATCGTCATCTATGTTTGCGTTTGGCTCAAAGTGGTCACGATCAATGTCGATTTCCTCGTCCACAACATCAGTAGGTGGCGTGTTATCAATATCCTCAACGAGGTTTTCTATTGATGACGTGGGATCCTCATGGTGTTGCGCCTGCGCGTCATCTGCAGTCGATTCGAGGTCCTCTGGTTCAGATAGTGCGATACCATCAGTCTCAGTAGCCTCTACTTCGGCCCCAGAATCATCTGGTTCATCATTGGCTTGATTATCTGACTGGCCTTCAACAGGTGCATCCGCATCGGTGACGTCTGGCTTGTCTTCCTTGCCATGTAAATTACGTTCAATGATCTCATCAATTTGTTCCATGATGGTATCAGAGTCGCGTACGGCTGCACCATGAGACCACTCAACCCGACAATCCCCCAGGTTAACGGTGTTATCCGGATTGACGTATACTTTACCATCGAACCCGGTGCGTTGCGTCATTGCGGTCAGGCGATCAGTGAGGGGTTCACGGAGATCAGGATGAACCATGATTTGCACTCGCGGCTCATCGGTTATGGCTTTCAGCGTGTCCTGGACGACGCGTTCGACTTCGCCAAGAGCATTTCGCGCATTTAAATCGGGAAACATTTTTTTTGCGATAGCGGTCGAAATCTGAATCATCTCTTTGGCGATGTCTTGGTTCGCCTGCGCTTGTTCACTAAAAATATTTGCCAGATTCTCAGAGACTGAATCCATTGCTTCTAAGATGCGTTGTTCTGTGGCTTCTGCGAATTCTTTGCGGCCTTCTTCTTTGCCTGCTTTGAAACCCTCGTCACGCGCTTGGGCAAGTTCTTCTTCGCTGAAAGTTGGAGCCACTTCTTCTTC
>DGNZ01000351.1:0-1036 GCA_002389175.1 Rhodospirillaceae bacterium UBA4479
TTTTGA
This sequence comes from Rhodospirillaceae bacterium UBA4479, assembly GCA_002389175.1. Lineage (GTDB taxonomy): Bacteria > Pseudomonadota > Alphaproteobacteria > Rhodospirillales > Casp-alpha2 > UBA4479. The sequence continues at coordinate 7 of DGNZ01000351.1, forward strand.
CCGGCATCGACCGCACGTAGTTGATACGGCTTAAAAAGATCAGAATTGCGCCCAACGTGACCCCGAAAATGGTCAGTACGAACGAGGGCAAGAGCAGCAGTGCCGCCGCCGCCAGCCTGAGCGCGGATTGCCAGACCGGTAACCGAGTGGTTTCGAACCGCGCGAACGCGGTTGCAATGAGCCACGACGCCAGAAGAAACGACACGATCGCAGCGCTAAGCCCGAAAATCGTGAACCCTTCGATCAAGAGTAAATCGGGGTAGTAGACGAACATGAACGGGATGATGAATCCGGCAAAAGAGAGCCGGATCGCCTCGACTCCAGTTTCCATCGGTTTGGCCCCTGCTATTGGGGCGGCGGCAAAAGCTGCCAACGCAACTGGCGGCGTTACCATCGACAGAACTCCAAAATATAAAATGAAGAGATGTGCCGCGATTGTGGGCACGCCCAACTTGCTCAACACCGGCCCCATTACGAGCGCCAGAACGAGGTAAGCAGTCACTGACGGCACGCCCATTCCCATTACGAGACATCCCAGCATCACCAGCATCAAACTTACCATGAGATTGTCGCCAGACAGTCCAAGGATAGTTTGAGATAGCTGCAAGCCGAGCCCGGTCATATTGATGACACCGATAATGAAACCGACTGCTGTTACGACAACCATCAAAATGGCGGATGTCGACCCTGCATCGACCAAAGCGTTGAACCAGACTTTCGGCCTGCGGAAATTCGGGAACATTATCAAGCTTAAAACGCAAGCTGAAATCAGCGCGGCAAATCCCGCGTATTGCGCAGTGCGCCCATGAAGCAAAAAATAAATAATGACGATCAACGGTATGAAAAGTGTGGAGCTTTTGAGCCAGTCATCTGGTGTTAATTTCTCGCGTTGATCTGCAGGGGTAGGCTCAATGCCCAGCTTGCGTGCTTCTATGAGGACGACAATGAAAAGCGACGCGTAGTAAAAAAAAGCCGGTATCAGAGCCGCAACGACAATCGACAAATACGGGATGCCGGTTACGTCAGCCAT
>DGNZ01000351.1:1062-3002 GCA_002389175.1 Rhodospirillaceae bacterium UBA4479
ACGACACCCATGACCGGAGGCATGATTTGTCCACCAGTCGACGAGGCAGCTTCAATAGCGCCTGCTGTCTTAGGCGAAAACCCGGCGCGTTTGATGATTGGAATGGTAAAAACACCGGTGGAAACAACGTTGGCAATAGCCGCTCCGGAGATTGTTCCAAACAGCGCTGACCCAACAATCGAAGCATGCGCCGGCCCACCAGTGAAGCGCGATGTTGCGGCAAACGCCATTTTCAGGAGGACACTACCTGCGCCCGAGGCCTGCAGAACCGCGCCAAACACTATGAAGATCAGCACAACGCGGCTGACCACCTGGACTGGCAACCCAAACACGCCGTCGGTTGAATACCATAAGTTTTCAGATATCCGGGTCCAGCTTTCACCCGCTCCGAATGGGGCAAAAACATAGATGCCCATAGCGAGAAAAACCAAAACCATTGGCCAGCCGAATTCCCGATGCGTCGCGTAAGCTATCAAGCCAAAAGCCAGCCAGCCCAGCACAAGCTGGAATTTTGAAATATCGACGAAGAACGCTTCTTGTTCTAACATGATTTGCAGCCAAACCCACATCAGCCCTGTAAACACAACGGCAACAAGAACATCGAAGGCACGCCTCCACATTGGGGCGCCCCGATCGCGAAGCAGCGAAATAATGCACCCCAAAACCACGACGACCGCCAAAAACCAGATATTGTCAAACGCTCCAAAACCAGCCGTATAAATAGCAACCACCGCGTACCCAGCAGCCAGTAGCTTTACCATGGTGTCCAGTGAGGCTTTCAATGTCAAAATCGCATCCTTTTGTTGGTCATCTAAATTTTTGGGCTTAGGTTCATGCCCGAAAGTTCAGGACTGTCTGCTGCATATCGGTAAGCCCGAAAGACCAGGTTAGAGGGTTTGCGAACATTGGGGAGCCAACAGCTAAAATCCGAGTTTATGTAGTCCCACACGATGTCCATGCTTTCCCTGTGCACTTCGAAAATGCGCCCGTTGCCCGCCTCGCAAATTAAAGTGTTGCCATTTGGAAGGCGCTGCACGCCACCCATGACGTGGCTGTAAAAAGTCCACGGGATTTCGGCCTCCCACCGCCAGAGCTCTTCGCCAGTGATCGCATCCAGCTCAACCACAGCGGACCGCTGAGGTGCAGGTTTGTCACATGCTCCATTGGCAAAAAACAAAATCCGCTTCCCATCATCGACTGGTTGCGGATCATGTGGGCGCCCCCAACTTTCATTGCGCCTTTCCCAGATCAGCCCATTCTCCTCAGGCGACAGCACGGCAATCATGTCGAGGTTGCGAAAGTTGATAAGGAAATTTCCGTTGGGGAGCGGGCACATCGTATTGGAGTGACAGTACGCAGCACGATCAAGCCCTTCGGAAATCGGATATTGCTCTGGATCTAATTGAGAGGTGGACCACTCCCAAACCGTTTCACCTATGGGCGAGATAATTCGGAAATAATCCTCGTACATTCGGCCGTTGGCCTCTGTACCCGGCTTTCCACCTGGAATACGCGCTGCGAAATCGTCTGGCATAGCGCGCCAGCCGATGTAGACCGTGTTGCCATTGGGCAAACGGCGGAAATCGTGATGCTGGGAATCATCTGTGTATTCCCAAAGAACGTCACCGTCCCAAGATAGCTCTAGGATGCGGCCCCCACGAGCAACATTCAGAGGGATTTCGGTCGGAACCTGCACGGAACAAAGAAGCCTGCCTCCTGGCAGAAGATAGGCGTGTCCACCAAACAATTCAGGCATGTCCCATCTGTGGACTTCCCGCCCCTCTATGTCGATCAGTTGAACAGTTTTACCACGAAGGGTTCCAAAGAGAGTGAACCCTTCAAAGCTGAGATCAGCGTCATGCTTAAGGAGTTCTATGTTCTGAAAGTCCAATTTCGATTCCTTTCTCGTTGCTCATAACAGTATTGAAAAATGAGAATAC
>DGNZ01000167.1 GCA_002389175.1 Rhodospirillaceae bacterium UBA4479
TTAATGATGGTGTAGCCCTGCTTGAAGGCGCCCAGCAAAGCACGGGCATCAGCAGGCTCAAGCTCCGTTAAAAATTTTGACACTCGAGGTGGCAGCTTCTGCTGTCGGGCCTCACCTTCGGGTGCATCGGGACCTACACCTACACCTGCACCGTTACGGTCAAGGTTAGCGGTACTATTTTCAACCCAGTCCAACGACTTGGGAACCTCTTTTTGCGCTGCCACGCAATACGCAGCGTAATTGAAAACACCAACAAAAAGTACGCAGAGGATCAAGTAACGCTTAAGGCACCCAATTCGGTTACGGGAGGCTAATGCAAATGCCAACATATAAGACTAACGCTCCCTAAACGAAGAGTCGATAGCCTTGGAAAATGGGGCGAAGAAATAGCCCATCAAGGTCCGCTTTCCTGTGATGATATCCACTTGGGCTTGCATGCCAGGAATAATCGGCAACGCCGAGCCTTCGGAACCGATATAAGGCCCGTCCATAGCCAGCTTCACCATGAAAGCCGTTTCTCCATTGGTCCCAGTGTCGACTGCGTCAGATCCCACGATATTCACGACACCCTCCATCGGACCAAAGATAGAGTAGTCGTAAGCAGAAAATTTAATCAAGGCACGCTGACCTCGCCGAATGAAGCCGATATCTTGTGGGACAACGTTGACCTCGACGACCATGCGGGTATCTTCAGGGACGATTTCAACCACCGGCTCACCGGGCTTAACCGTTGACCCTGTCGTAGATACCAACACACGGTTAACGGTACCCGAAATCGGCGCCCGAATATCGGTTCTGTCCGCCTTATCAGCGGAAACCAACAACGTCTCGTTAACCTGCGTCAGTTCGCTGCGCACTTTGGTGAGTTCAGCTAATATTTCTTCTTGGCGCTGCGACAGGGTCGAGGAAAATGCCGCTCGCGACCTCTTCAAATCTTGCGCGGACGCTGTCACCGCCGACTCCGCCTCGGCCAGCGCACTCTGCGCGCGAATGAGTGATAACCTGGCCTCCAACCCCCGCGCAACAAGTTGACGCGTAACCTCAAACTCCTCCCGCGTAGCGGCAAGGCGCGCCTTTGCGGATAGCTCTTTTGCCAAGTTGCCGTCTATATCAGACCGGAGTTGGGCCAAATTGGCGTTTTCTTTTAGCTTCCTGTCTCTAAACAACGCCAGCTCTGAGGACATGTACTCCTTAAAGTTAGAGCGTATAGGCTCGGCAACCTCGAACCTACTCTTACCAGCATACTCAGCGTTCAATCGTGCCAAACGTATGGTTAATAGCGCCAAGCTCTCCTTTTGAACATTAAAGTCGCCCGAGGTTTGAAGTGGACTAAGGGAGACCAAAAGCGCCCCACTCTCAACCCGGTCGCCCGCTCTTACAAGTATTTTTTCCACACGGCCACCCTCATAGTGCTCAACCACTTGCAAGCTAGCAAACGGCACGGCTTTCCCTTGCGCGGACACTACTTGGTCTAGCTCAACAAAGGATGCCCATATGAAAAAGACCAGCAACATGGCAGACACCAAAAACAGCATCCGCGTCGCTGGAGCGCCCCTCCCTGTTCGATCAACAGAGAATGTCTGTGCAAAAAAATCTACAACCTTATTTTTTTCCAAGCGTGACATCAGCGCCCCCCTCACACCTACGTGTAGCGCGCATCCTATAAAGCCTTGACATCAGGCGCTCCCTTAGACATGGACTCTGGGGCTGGGGCTTTCACTGGGCCCTTCAAAAAGCTCTCAGTCGGCCCTGTTCCAATGACCTTACCAGCGTCGAGCACGACCACCTTGTCCACCAAAGAAAGCAGCGACGTGCGGTGCGTAATCAAAATCAGACTCGCATTCAGGTTGGCCTTCTTGAATCGCTCAAGAAACAGTTTTTCAGTCCGCGCATCCATCGCACTGGTTGGCTCATCAAATACATAGATAGGCGGCCGACGTACCAAGGCTCTTGCTATCGCTACGCACTGACGCTGCCCACCTGAGAGCCCCTCTCCCCGTTCCCGAACCTTCAACTTATAACCATCCGGATGCTTATCGGCAAACTCGGCAACGCCGGCCGTTTCGCAAGCCCACAGGAAGTCTTCTTGACTAATATTGATACTCCCAAGAGTGATGTTTTGCTCCAAAGTACCAGATATCAGCCAAGGCTCCTGAGACACGTACCCAATGTTCTCACGTATCTCTGATGGGTCAATTTGGCTGATATCCACATCGCCAACATAAATCGACCCTGATTCAGCTTCATACAGCCGTGCGATGAGCCTACCGACTGTAGTCTTACCCGAACCAACCCGTCCAACGATGGCAAGACGCTGATTCGCCTCAGCCACAAACGACACACCAGCAAGCGCATCGGTTTTCTGGTCTTGATAGCGGAACGATACATCCTTAAACTCGATCCGCGAACGTAGTCGACCACGTTGAAAATATTGTTTCCCATGGTCATGCTCGGACTGCAGGTTCATAAATTCGTTCAATGCACGATAACCCGTTCTTATTTGATTTAGCCTTAGCATCAACTGTGTGATCTGGGCAAACGGCATCAACGCTTTCGACGATAGGATCGTGCAGGCAATGATGGCGCCAAACCCACCCAAGCCGTATGTCGACATGACTGCCCCTGTCGCTACTACCGCAATTTGGACTGCTTGCTGCACCTCTTGTGTCAAATTTGAGACCGCATGCGTGTGTTTCTTTATTTTTTCGGATGAGTCCGCTTGTGTCTCTAGAACTTTGCGAAATTTTCGTCGTAGCATCCCACCAGCACCGAGCATCTTGATGCTCTCTAATCCAGACAGGGTCTCAACCAGCACAGAATGCTTACTTTGTCCATCTTCAAAACTCGACTCGCTTAGTTTTTTCAATTGGGGCTGAAAGAAGTACGCACTCACCACCAACACGAAAATTCCACAAAGCACGGGCACAACCATCCAACCGCCAATATAGGCCATAAAAGCTAAAAATATTAATGCAAATGGCAAGTCAATCAATGCTATCAACGCGGCGGAAGTAAAAAACTCCCTAATTTGTTCGTACTCTTTTAACGTATTCGCCAGCGCACCGACAGAACCTGTTTTATCTTTAAACTTGATGTCTAGTAGCTTGAAGAAAAGCTGATCGGCGATCACCTGGTCCGAGTCCTCTCCAACGATGCTGAGAAACTTTGCACGCGTCAGCTTGATGATG
>DGNZ01000051.1 GCA_002389175.1 Rhodospirillaceae bacterium UBA4479
GAAATGGGGCTTGATGACTCATTTTTTATGCAGCTTTGGTCATATTTGTCTGGTTTAGCCCAAGGGGATCTTGGCAAATCTCTTCTAACATCTCGCCCCGTCATGGACGATATTCTGGGGGCACTTCCGGCTACTTTTGAATTGGTCCTGTTCACAATTATATTGCAGGTCGTGATTTCGATCCCACTTGGGGTTATTGCCGCGATCTATCGTAATACTTGGGTCGATAACCTTCTGCGGATTGTGTCCTTGATTGGGGTGGTAACGCCCGGATTTGTACTGGCCATAATCCTGCAATTGGTCGCCGCTTACTATTTGGGTTTTTTGCCGGTAACAGGCAGACTTGAAGGTAGCATCGATTTTAGCGCCGACATTACTGGCCTGCTATTGATCGATGGGACCCTGATGGGGCGCTTTGATGTTATTCTAGATGCAATGCGCCACTTAATTTTACCTGCGTTAGCGTTGGCAGCAGCGGGGATAGGTCAAGTTATGCGCATCACGCGAACCGCAATGATTGAAGTTTCCAGTCGCGACTTTGTCGAGGCATCGCGCGCATACGGCATTCCTGAACGTGTTGTGACTTTTCGGTATATGCTTCGCGTGGCATCGGTAGCGCCGCTGACAATCCTTGGCTTGGAATTTGCATCCCTGATTGGGAATGCATTCATCGTCGAATTTGTATTTTCATGGCCCGGCATCGCAAGCTACGGGGTTCGAACAATTCTGCAAAAGGACCTAAACGCCGTTATCGGTGTGGTTTTGGTATCTGGCGTTTTCTTTGTGGTGGCGAACCTAACCATCGACATGTTGCTGGGCCTGCTTGATCCACGGCATCGACTTCGTGCGGAGCGGGATTCATGAGCATTTTTGAAGATCCTGACGTACCATTACGTGGACTGTCTTCACGGCAAATGGCGTCTTATCGGTTTCGACGTAACCCGCTGGCGCTGATTGGAGCCTTCATTGTCTTTAGCGTTGTTTTCGCTGCTATTTTTGCGCCACTCTTGGTGCCCTCTACCGAGAGTGCTGGCGCTTTCGTCGATTTTCGAAACCGACACGCCCCCCCCAGTTGGAATCATCCGATGGGGACAGACAATGTAGGGCGAGACATTCTAAGCCGTGTCATTTTCGGTTACCGTGTCTCGTTAGGTTTGGTCGTTGGTGTTTTGGGTGTAGCAGTGCCATTTGGTGTCCTGCTAGGTCTGGTCGCCGGATACTTCGGCGGCTGGACCGAGACAATAATAATGCGGTTCACTGACATTATGCTTGCCTTGCCACCACTTGCGATGGCCTTAGCCATAACGGCTGTTTTGTCACCCAATTTAATTAACGCGATGATTGCAATAACGTTGCTTTGGTGGACGTGGCACACGCGACTGATCTATCGTATCGTTAAGGGCCAGATGAACGAAGATTATGTTGAGGCGGCTCGGGTGGCGGGGGCAAGTCACGCCCATATTTTGTTTCGTGAACTTTTGCCAAATTGCTTCTCGGCCGTGGCAGTCAAGATTTCTCTAGACGCCGGTTTTGTGATTTTGTTTGGGGCTTCCCTCTCCTTTCTTGGTCTAGGCATCCAACCGCCGACGCCAGACCTTGGAACGATGGTCGCTACGGGGTCCGAGTATATGCCTGAGATGTGGTGGCAGGCGGTAATGCCCGGATTTTCGATACTTTACGCAATACTTGGATTCAATTTGTTGGGCGACGGGCTGCGCGATATGATGGATGTTGAACTATGAGCCGCATTTTGGACATCAAGAACTTGAGTATCGATTTCACCGCTTATGGCCAGACACGACGCGTGCTTAACGATGTTAATATGTATGTTGGTCAAGGTGAACGCGTTTCTTTGATCGGACAGTCCGGATCTGGAAAAACGGTCACGATGCGCACTATCATTGGAACGCTTCCCATGCCACCGGGAAAAGTTGAAAGCGGTAGTATCAATTACGATGGTCAGTCGCTTCTTGATTTAAATGTACAGGAACGCAACCGTTTAAAAGGAACGGGTATTTCTATCGTCCTACAGGACCCAATGCTTTCGTTTAATCCAGTCTTAACGATAAAACGGCAAATGGATGATATCGTGCGCTATTCAGATATTCGTATGGGACGCTACCGCAACAAGTCCGACCGAGAAGCGCATTTAATGGACACATTGCGTAAAGTTCGTTTGGAGGAAGGATCGCGCATATTAAACAGTTATCCAATGATGCTATCAGGCGGTATGCGGCAAAGAGTGTTGATCGGTATGGCGCTGCTGAATAGACCAAAACTTTTAATTGCGGACGAACCCGGTACCGCTCTTGACGTAACCACACAGGCTGAAATTCTTCAGCTCATCAATATTTTGGTCGCGGAAGAGGGCCTGTCACTTTTACTCATAACTCATAACTTGGGCGTGGTTCGCGAGATGGCTGACCGAGTTTATGTAATGGAACGGGGGCAAATTGTTGAAACGGGAACTCGGGATGAAATTTTTGAAAAGCCTGAGCATGACTATACCCACAAACTAATGTCTGCTGTGCCAATACTCTATGGCAGCAAGGTGAAAACGATGGAACACGAAGGGTTAAAGCCAACGATTGAAATCAATCATGTGTCCAAAGACTTTGAAACACGGGGCGGCTGGCTGAACCGGGTCACTGGTGATTTTCGGGCGGTAAACGACGTCTCTTTGACGATCCAGCAAGGCGATATTTTTGGTATAGCAGGTGAGAGTGGATCGGGTAAAACCACAATGGCAAAGCTGATTCTTGGGCTGACAAAGCCGACAGAGGGGCAAATATCAATTTATGGGCGTCCGATTAGTGAATTTGCCGGGACGCAAGAATTTCGAAAATTGATACAGATCGTCTATCAAAACCCTGGATCGTCACTGAACCCTCGTAGGTCAATCGCGGATCAACTTGCGGTGCCCTTGAAATTCACGGGGCACAACAAGGCCCAGATAAAGACCCGCGTTGGCGAATTGCTGGAGTTGGTTGATCTGCCACAAGACTACGCCAGTATGTATCCCCACGAACTATCTGGTGGTCAAAAACAAAGGGTCGCTATTGCTCGGGCATTATCAGTAAATCCCAAAATCCTCGTGCTGGATGAACCCACCTCTGCCCTAGACGTTTTGGTGCAATCAACCGTTATAGACCTATTGCATCGTCTTCGAAGTGAATTCAATCTCACGTATGTTTTTATCAGCCATGACCTAAGTTTGATGCGAAATTTCTGCAATCGCGTGGCGGTGATGCTGCGCGGTAACGTGGTTGAAGAAGGCCGCGTCGCAGACATTTTTGATGCGCCATCGCATGCATACACGCGCGCCCTTTTATCCGCGATACCCGTTATTTCTGATGAAGAAGAAGCGAGCAAGCCCAAATTGAAAAATGAAGAGCGGGACGCGGTTTTAGCCACGTCTACTGCATTGGAGGTTTAAAATATGTTCCGAATTGGCGTTGATGTTGGTGGCACAAATACAGATGCCGTAGTGATGCAGGGCGACAAGATCCTGTCTGGCGTGAAATCCCCTACGACCGAAGATGTCATGAGCGGCGTTGTTGATGCCGTCGAACGGGCTTTGGCCGATGCCGGAACGGACAAGGCTAAAGTAACGGCCGTCATGATAGGTACAACCCACTTCACGAACGCCGTTGTTGAGCGAAAGCATTTGGCGCGAACTGGCGCTGTGCGCCTTTGCCTCCCCGCGGCACAGTGTTTGCCGCCTATGGTTGATTGGCCTAACGATATCCGAGATGCTGTTGGCAATCACTTCTGGATGGCCAAAGGCGGTTATGAATTCGACGGACGCGAGATTTCTGCGTTGGACATGGAAGAACTTAACAGAATCGCGGTGCAGATACGTGATGAAGGTATTGATACAGTTGCAATAACGTCAGTATTTTCGCCGGTTAGCGACAAGATGGAACGCGAGGCAATGGAGCAATTAGCCAAAACCCTGCCCGACGTAGATTTCACCCTTTCGAGTGAGATAGGCCGTCTAGGCATACTGGAGCGCGAGAACGCAGCGATCATGAATGCGTCATTGCGCGCGTTGTCTGAGCGCACGGTTGGCGCATTTGGCCGGGCGTTGACAAAGGTTGGTTTAACTTGCCCCTACTATATTACCCAGAATGACGGCACTTTGATGAGTCGCGATTTTGTCCAATCTTATCCGGTTTTGACTTTTGCTTCGGGCCCCACAAATTCGATGCGTGGTGCGGCCTTTCTGTCCGGCAAGTCGGACGCAATTGTGGTCGACGTGGGCGGTACAACTACGGACGTCGGCGCTTTGGTAAAGGGCTTCCCGCGACCGGCGAGCACCACTGTGGATGTTGGCGGCGTACGCACAAACTTTCGGATGCCGGACGTTTTTGCAATCGGGCTTGGCGGCGGAACAATCGTTGAAGGAACTGGCGAAACCTTGACGGTCGGCCCTCGATCCGTTGGTTACAAGTTAACGACCGACGCCCTTATTTTCGGCGGTAATACATTGACGACGTCTGATATTGCAGTGGGCCTAGGACTTGCTGATTTTGGCGACAAATCTGCAATCGCTGATCTGAAGCATGATCATCTGCAAGCTGTCAGAGCGCGCATAAACGAAATGTTGACAAACGCGGTCGAACGCATGCGCGTGTCGCCTGATCCAATCCCTGTTTTGGCCGTAGGTGGCGGATCTATACTTGTGCCCGACCACGTCGGCGACTTGCCCGTGATCCGGCCCGAACATTTCTCTGTCGCCAACGCAGTTGGGGCGGCTATTGGCCAGATTTCGGGCGAAGTTGACCGTATCTTCTCACTAGATGGCAAAACGCGCGAAGAGGCATTGGCCGAGGCACGAACAGAAGCGACTAACAAAGCAATTGCTGCTGGGGCTAAACCGGAAAGTATCGAACTGTTAGATCAGGAGGACGTTCCCTTGGCATATCTACCGGGTAATGCGACCCGCATCCGGTTGAAGGTTGTTGGTGACATGAATGGGTGATATTTTGCGAGAGGTAACGGACGGCGATCTGGATGCCATTGAAATTGGCGCTGCGATCCTTGGGACCGGTGGTGGTGGCAACCCCTACATCGGCAAGCTGCGTTGTCGAGAACAATTAAAGATGGGTCGAAAAATTCCGGTCATCCCTTTGGCCGAGCTACCCGACGATGCGCTGGTTGTATCACTTGGCGGTATAGGTGCACCGGTTGTGGGTGTCGAGAAGATCGAAGAAGGCGAAGAATGCCTGCGCGCATTGCGCGCTATAGAACGAGAACTAGGCGTAAAAGTTGATGCGCTAATTTCGGCTGAAATCGGTGGGGCTAATTCAATGGAGCCAATGCTGACAGCTGCACAAGCAGGTCTGCCGGTTGTTGACGGTGACGGCATGGGTCGCGCCTTCCCGGAAATGCAAATGTGCACTTGGTCAATCTACGGCCACCGCGAAGCGCCCGGAGCCATGGCGGACGAGAAAGGCAATATTGTTATAATCCGAGATACTCCGAATGACGTTTGGCTGGAACGCATAGCTAGGTCGGTCGTGGTCTCTATGGGCGCGGCGGCGGGGTTAGCCACCCAACCCATGAAAGGAGATTTTGTAAAACGCGCGGCTGTGCCCGGCACGATTACACAGGCTCTCAATCTGGGTAGGGCAGTATTGCAGGCCCATAAGACAAACGCAGATCCGGTCCAGACCGTTATAGATCAGGAACGTGGTAAACTTTTGATGACGGCCAAGATCGTGGATCTTCAACGACACCTGAAAGGGGGTTTTGCGGTTGGGCATTTAGCCCTTGAAGGATTTGGCAACTTCCAAGGTGATTCTGGGAGGATCGATTTACAAAATGAATTCTTGGTATTTCGTCGAAATGAAACAGTCGAAGTTTGCACCCCAGATCTGATTGTTGTCTTGGACAGCGACACGGGATTGCCAATCACAACTGAAATGTTGCGATACGGACAGCGAATTGCGGTCTTAGGATTACCAGCACATTCCTTGATGCGATCACCGGAGGCCTTAAAAATCGTAGGCCCGGCCGCATTTGGATATGCCGATATCACCTTCGCCCCGATGGAGGACATTTGATGGAAACGATTAAAATAATAACTCGTGACGACATGGCCGACGTTGCCCTTGGTGGCGCATTTTTGGGCACAGGCGGCGGCGGTGACCCTTACATTGGACGCCTTATGGCTGAACAGGCGATTGACGCAAATGGCTCAGTTCAGGTTCTTAATGTTGACGATTTGGCTGATGATGCACTTGTTGTTCCCGTTGCCATGATGGGTGCACCGACCGTAATGTTAGAAAAACTACCCCGCGGTGATGAAGCTATCAACGCTTTGCGATCGCTTGAAGCAGTTTTGGGCAAGAAGGCTGATGCAATTTTTTGTATCGAAGCTGGCGGGTTGAATTCCACGATTCCGATTGCCGTTGCCGCAACGGCACGGCTTCCAATCGTTGATGGGGATGGGATGGGTCGGGCGTTTCCCGAATTGCAAATGGTGTCGATGACCATGTTTGACATCCATGCCTGCCCGATGGCCATGGCCGATGAAAAGGGCAATGCGATAGCGCTTAACACTGTCGATAACCTTTCGACCGAAAAATTCGCTCGCGTCATTACTGTAGAAATGGGTGGGGCTGGACTTATTGCTCTTTATCCTATGACCGGCGCGCAGGCCAAGCAAGCGATTTTGCGTGGATCCTTATCCCTGATTGCAAACATTGGGCGGATTATCGGCTCAGAACAGGCGGCAAATAGAAATCCTGCTGATAAACTAGCGGCTGATCTAAAAGGCATGCGCTTGTTTGAAGGGCGGGTCACGGATGTCGATCGTAGAACCGAGGGCGGATTCGCGCGAGGTCGTGCAACTATCGAAGGATTAGAAAGTTATCAGGGTCAGAAAATGTTCCTGAACTTTCAAAATGAGTTTCTCTTGGCCGAAGATGAACATGGTAGGCCACGCGCTATAACGCCAGATTTAATCTGTCTGTTGGATCTGGAGACCGGTCAACCGATTACAACAGAAACAATGGGCTATGGATTTCGTGTGATTGTTTTCGGTCTGCCATGTGACCCAAAATGGCGAACAAAACATGGGCTTGAACTCGTGGGGCCTAGTTATTTTGGGTATGAGGCACAATACAAACCAATCGAGATATTAAACTTACAAAACTAGCAACTTGGAGGAAAACTATGGAATTTTTTAGGCAAAAGGCCATTGGGGTCGTCGCAGCAACTGCGTTGCTGATGGGTGCGGAGACGGCGATCGCCGACAACGTGGTCACAGTGAATGCGGTTCAAATTTTTGGAACAATCGATCCGGCCAAAATCAACGACTACACAGAGTATATGGCCGGTGTGAACCTATACGAAGCTTTGACAACATTGGATGGTAGTGGGGCAATTCAACCGCTCTTGGCCGAAAGTTGGACCGCTTCTGATGACGGATTGACCTGGACCTTTACTTTAAAAGATGGCGCGACATTCCAAGACGGGTCACCTGTTGAAGCCAAGGATGTCGTTTGGTCGGTCAATCGATTACTATCGATAAACGAGGGCCCGGCCTATCTGTTTGAAGGCGTCCTAAGTGAGGGTGCGGTAACTGAAGTAGATTACCGGTCGGTCCAATTCCAGCTTGAAAAGACTTATGCGCCTTTCCTGACAACAACGCCCATCCTATTTGTGGTGAATTCAGATCTCGCAAAGGAAAATGCGACAAACGATGACCCATGGGCACAAGATTATCTAGCCAATAATTCGATCGGTGCTGGCGCATTCGTTTTGGATAGTTGGGAACGCGGAGCGGGTATGACTATGAAGGCCTATGCGGGATACCACCTGGGCTGGACCGACACTGGAATTGACGAAGTCCGGTTTGTCGTTACCAATGAAGAGGCGACGGTAAAAGCACTTGCTGCATCGGGCGAACTATCGATGTCGTCGGACGCACAAGCCCAAGAGACATACGACAGCATCGGTAGCATGGATAACTATCGAATTGAAAAATACTCAACCGCGACGAATTTTTATCTGAAGCTCAATAACTCCGTTGCGCCAACCGATGATGTCAACATTCGCAAAGCCATCGCATACGCCACAGATTACGATACAATCCGTGAAGTGATTTTGCCCGGCGCGCCATTGACAGGGCCTATGCCTCCAATTTTTGCAGACGCTTATCCAGATGATGTCGCGGCACCGAGGTTCGACCTAGCGAAGGCGAAAGAATACGTGGATGCATCATCCTATGCAGGCGGCGGGCCTATTGACATCGAAATTATGTATGTCGCGGGGCTGGCGTTTGAGGAAGAAATTGGACTCTTGATGAAATCCCTGCTCGACACAATTGGTTTCAATACAATCCTGAAGCCTGAGCCGTGGAACCGTATGACCGAACTGGCCGCAGACGTTAATACAACGCCCGCAATCAACCAGGTGTTCTATGGGGCTACATATCCTTCACCCGACACTTTCTTCTTCACGCAATACCACAGTCGTGCGGCTGGAACCTGGGCGTCAATGGAATGGGTGCTCAGCGACGAAGTTGACGCAATGATCGATGAAGCCAGGACAATTTCTGACGTTTCACGTCAAAATGAGATCTATCAGTCGTTGCAACGGAAGTTGGTTGAAGATCAGGTGGACGTATTTGTGCTGACCCAGCAAAGCCAACAGGCATTCCACAAGTGCTTGCAAGGATTTACATGGGTTCCGATGCAAAGCTTTGAGTTCAACTTCCACACGATGCAGTGGGTATGTGACTAATTTCTCGCCAAGCAACTGAAGGGCGCCCAAGATTTTTTGGGCGCCCGAAGGTACTGTCATGTGTGGACGGCTCCTTTTATGCAAGGGTTAATTTGAGTGACTTTGATGTTTGCAGGTTGCGGTCATGTGTCCGGCCTTTTG
>DGNZ01000023.1 GCA_002389175.1 Rhodospirillaceae bacterium UBA4479
CCGCCGGGCGCGCGACCTAACCCCAAATCTATCCGCCCGGGCGCCAAGGATTCCAAGACCCGAAACTGCTCTGCGACCTTTAATGGGGAATAGTGTGGCAGCATCACCCCGGCACTGCCCAGGCGAATGCGCGATGTCCGTTGCGATATCGCCGCCATCAAAATTTCGGGCGCGGTGCCGTTGATGACCGGATGGTTGTGATGTTCCGAGACCCAAAATCGGTAATAGCCCAGGTCTTCGGCCAGCACAGCCATGTCTACGGTGTCGCGAATGGTTTGTGCGCCAGGCACGCCTTCGGCAGCGGTCGATTGATCGAGTATGGAAAGTTTCATGAGTTATCAAATAATCCTGTCATCCTGTGGAGTTTTGGGCCCTTGCATGAACCCATTCCCGGAGACTTAAAGTGTGATGGTGTCATTGTCAGTCTTCATATCTGCTCAATATGTCATATGTTAACGACCTGCCAATCCTTCCGACAGATAAAACGAAATGGCTTTGTGTGAATTCGAAAAATGGTCCAATTTACATATGTTTGTGCGCTTAATCCTGGGCGTTTGAACAATCTCTGACAGCCTGAATAATCTCTCCGGACACGATATATGGGAATAGTTGAACTTGTCGTCCTTTGTGGCGCAGCCATGGGCGGTTTCGTGTCCGGCATGTTGGGCTTTGGCACAGGGCTGACGGCGCTGGTCCTTTGGCTCATGGTGCTTGATCCTTTGGTCGCAGCCCCGATGGTCGTCCTTTGCTCTATCATCGCACAACTTCAGACGTTGCCAGGGTTTTGGCATACGATTAATTGGCGTCGGGCTATCCCTTTTATCGTCTGTGGGGTGGCGGGGGTGCCGTTGGGGACCATGATCCTGCCTTTGATTTCGGTCGGCGCTTTTAAATTTTTTGTCGCCTGTGTGTTGATCATTTATTGCAGTTACATGCTGCTACAGAAATCCGTACCAAGAATCACCTGGAGTGGTCCCGTGACGAACGCGATCATTGCGTTGGTGAGCGGTGTTCTGGGCGGCATTGCCGGGCTTGTCGGCATACTGCCTTCAATTTGGGCCACACTTTGTGGATGGACCAAAGAAGAAACCAGAAGTGTTTTTCAGATATTCTTTCTGGCGATTTTATCGCTGACTGTTGTGTCTCTCGCTTTGGGTGGGTTCATGACGGTCGAGGTCGGAAAATACACGCTTATTGCGTTTCCGGGCACGGTACTGGGGGCCTGGCTTGGCCGAAGAGCCTATACCCGGCTTGATGATGCGCGGTTTCGTCAACTTATCCTCATACTTCTCATGCTTTCGGGTGCGTCGCTTTTGGTGACATCATTGTCTGGATAATCTGACGTGACGGGGTTCAAGTGCGCGCGAAATCGACTTGGTTTTTTAAGGCGCGGCCTTCTTGAAACCTCATAAGGTTCTCAGCTAACAACTCTGCAAAGCGTCCCGCAATGGGGCCCCCTGTGCCCCCGACGTGGGGTGATAAAATGACGTTCTCCATCTGCCAAATGGGATCGTTTGCGGGCAGGGGTTCTTCTTCGAAAACGTCCAGGCACGCGCCCGCAATGGTTTTTTGCTGCAATGCTTTTATCAGTGCAGCCTGATCAACGACAGCACCGCGTCCAACATTGACGAGCACAGCACTTGGTCTCATCAGGGAAAATTCTTTATCACTGAGCAGCTGATTTGTGGACGGTGCTAACGGCAAAGAGGTCGCGACAAAGTCGGCCTTGGGTAGCCATTTAGCGAGATCGTGCAGGGGTGCTATTTCATCCGCCTCACCATCACCAAGCCCTGACCTGTTCAAGGCAATCACATGCATATCGAATGCTTTGGCTTTTCGCGCGATTTCCAATCCGATCGAACCGTATCCCAACAAAAGAAGTGTGAGACCTTCAAGGCTCTCGATTTGCGCCCTCAGCGCATCGCGGCCCCACTCGGATTTGGCGCGAAAGCGTTCCATCTCTGGGATTGCATGTATGTATCCCAAGATCAGTGCCATCGCATGTTCGCTGACGGTCCTGCCTTTTAGTCCCGCCGCATTTGAGAAGGTAATATGTTCAGGAATGCCGCCACGTTCGAATATATCTGTGCCGATGGATAAAGATTGAATCCAGCGCAATTTAGGCGCGTGGGTATTCACAGCATGCGCGACATCCCCCAGATAATACGGCCCCCCAGTCACAAGAATATCTGCATTGGCGAGCTCCTTGGCGGCATGTTCCGACGTGGCCGCTTTGACAAACTCAACATCAGGAAATTGTTCGCCAAGGGTATCCATCGCTGCGGCTTGCCAAGGAAGAAAATGCACGAGCTTCAATTCATATCTCCGATTTTTAAAAGACCCTTGCGCCAGTTGGCGTGTGCAGGGCTTAGGCTCTGGTGCTGACAAACACCTGATCAATATGGGTCCGGAAATGTTCCAGTGACAGGGTCGCTAGATCGGGCACTTTGGCCAGGTCATCCCATCGACGCAGCCGCACCGCATCCTTGGCGTGGGGCTGGCTGATAAAGGCGTCGGCTTCGGCCTTATCGAAGGCACCGCCTTGGAGCTTCAGGCTCCGAACCGATGCATCGGACAGATCATCGAAGTAACCGTCCTCGGTGGCACACAGATACCGCTTTGCAGGGACATGCAATCGGATCGGATCGGTAACGTCGGGTGGAAACCAAGCCGACAAATACGCCGCACCGATGTTTTCATGATGGCGATCAATCTCGGATTTCTGGCCGACCTCAAAGCGCTTGTCGACCAAATGACCCATGTCATGCAGCAGCGATGCCGTGATCAATGCCGAAGTTGCGCCATCTTCTTCGGCGAGGGTGGCACATTGCAGTGCATGCGCCAATTGGCTGACGTTTTCTTTTCCATAGCGTTGTTCACCTAGCGATGAAAGGGTTTCAATAATATCTGCAATCGGGTCCAAAGTAATGCTCCTGGATTATTGTGGCGGTGGTGCGATGACGTCTGAATAGGCGGGGCGGCGGGGCAGGCGACCCGCGTGTTCAAACACATCCAATGCCGCCTGATATGCGGGTTCGGTGATTTCCAGATGCGGTGTCCAATTGCCCAATTTTTGATAGTACGCGACCGTCGATCCCAATACGGATCGATGGATGTCTGGAAAATATTCTGAAAGGGTATGCGCCACGTCGTCTGCCGGGGTCGCGATTAACCAGGCGCGTGCATTGCCGTATGCGCGGGTAAAGGCCTTGGCCATATCGGTTTCTAACCATTCACGAGTCGCGGCCAGCGATGAAAATGCGCACGGCCCGATGGCCGGCCCGACAGCGGCCACAATGTGTCCAGCGCCATCATATTCGAGTTGCTGTGGTGCAGGACCTTGTAAATGAATGTAGTCGCCACCGCCGTCTTTGAATGCATTGATCATGTCGGCACCGCTACCCGCATCGACGATCTTGAGTTTGGTGATATCCAAACCTTGTTTGAAGCACGCGTATTTGAACATCACCAGTGGTTGCACGCTGGTTTGATCGACGATGATCTTGGCGCCATTCAGCTTATCCCAGGTGAAATCAGGATCGGCTGTGGGAGATGCCAAAAAGAACCCATCCATTTCGTTCACTTGGGCGAAGTGAACTTCGGGCGGGGTCTTGCCATTCGCGGCGGCCAGAAAACCCTGTGACGGGGCTGACTGCACGACATGCGCCGATCCATCGATCAGGGCATCGACCGCAGATTTTCCCACAGGCGAGTTGGACCATTCGAATTCAAGTCCTTCGTCTTTTAGGAATCCACCCGCCATAACGGATATCAACGGGCTGTAAAATGCGGAAAATCGCGAGAATTGAATGCTGATCTTGGTCACAGTTGTGTTTCCTTCTGGTAATGTCTACTGGCAATCTCTATTGGCAATAGATCAGATTTATGCCTGGCAGACAAAAATAAGGAAGCAACAAATGAAATATCGCGTCGGAATTATTGGCCTTGGGATCATGGGGCAACGCATGATGGGGAATATGGCGCTGTACGATGATTTTGACGTTGTTTCGGTATTTGATCCTGCGCACAGCGTGGCGGATATTCATTACGCGACCAGTCCCGAAAGCTTGATCAAAAGCACGGATGTGGACTTGGTCTACATCGCATGCCCGCCGGATTATCATGCTGAATACGCCATCGCGGCGGCCAAAGTGGGTAAGCCTGTATTCTGCGAAAAGCCACTCGGCGTTGACGTGGCGCAGTCCCGTGATTTGGTCGATAGGATCGAAGCTGCCGGTATTCCAAATGCGGTAAACTTTTCATTTGCGGCCAGCCCGAGTCGGGCGTTCTTGAAATCGAAATTGGCGGACGGTGCGTTCGGGGCCATTGATGCCATCGATATCCGTCTGCACTTCGCGGCATGGCCACGGGAATGGCAGGGTGCGGCGACATGGCTCTCAGAACGGAAACAAGGTGGCTACGTGCGCGAGGTGCTCTCGCACTTCATCTATCTGACCGAAAGTGTATTTGGGAAGCTAAAACTTGAAGACGCCATGGTGCGCTATCCGGATGGTGCAGGGGGTGTGGCGGCCGAAACCCATGTGTTCGCGGACCTCAGTTGTGGTGATATTCCGGTGTCCGTCGCGGGTGGTGTGGGTGGTACCGGACCTGACCGCATCGAATATACGGTGTGGGGGCAGACCCAATCTTGTCGGCTTGATAATTGGTATACGGCATATTCATCTGATGGATCGGGATGGGTGCCCGCGATGACAGACATCGATGACCCGCGTCAGGTCGGACGCATTCAACAGCTCGATCACCTGGCGCAATTTATGCGCGGCGCGGCGCACGAGCTTCCCAATTTCCGCGCAGCCTTATCCGTGCAAGAACGTATTGAGGATATTCTGCGAAGCTACTAGCGGTGATTCTGGCGTTGGTGTGGCTTGGTTGCGTATGCCGATTGCGAGAGACTATTCTCATACTTGTATGTTTAATCAACTGAACGTTGAGCGGCCCCCTTTTTTTAACAGC
>DGNZ01000043.1 GCA_002389175.1 Rhodospirillaceae bacterium UBA4479
ATTTTTCACGTTTCAAGTAATTTCTTTTGCGATTGACCGTCATCGCGGCGAGATCGACGTGTTACCGTCGCTTCCTACGTTCGCCACGTTCATCAGTTTTTTTCCGCAGTTAGTCGCGGGCCCTATTCTCAGATACCACGATGTATCAGGTACGCTGTTAACGTTAAAATCACTTCGGATGGACGGCGACAAAATTGCGCGCGGGGTCGGTTACATCTGCATTGGGTTGGCGGCCAAGGTCTTAATAGCAGATACACTGAGTCATTACATTGAACCCTATCGCAACGCGCCAGAATTAGTCTCGCAATTCACAGCAGTCTATGTTGTCTTTGCTTATAGTTTTCAGATTTACTTTGATTTTTACGGCTATTCGATGATCGCCATTGGGTTGGGGGCATTATTTGGCTTCTCATTTCCCCATAACTTTAACCGCCCCTACGAAGCAAAGAGCCCACAAGATTTCTGGCGGCGTTGGCACATGACGCTGTCATTTTGGATCAAAGATTATCTGTACATTCCGCTTGGGGGCAATAAGGCTTACGTTCGTAATATTGTGATCGTGATGGCAGCGTGCGGCCTTTGGCATGGCGCGGGTTGGACTTTTATCTTTTGGGGGCTATATCACGCTGCTCTGGTAGTGACCTATCATTTCACGCGCAATTTCTGGGATAACTTACCCACGCTATTCCAAGTGGCGATAACGTTTGTGCTCGTTTCGATCGGATGGATTTTGTTCCTGTATGATTTTGATGGTGTCTATACATTTATTTTGCACGCTGCCAATTCGGCGGATAGCCAAGCTTCTTTGCCGAGTCTGGAGATGTGGATCGCACTGGGCGTTGCAGCTGCTATCTGTTTCTTCGTGAACTTTGAAAAATTTGCCGAGAATAAATCAAACAATCTTACCGGCAGTTTTATATTGAACGTTACGTTGGCCGTTTTGTTTGTCGTAACTCTGATTTTCCTGGATCGCTCGGAAACGTTTATCTATTTCCGGTTTTAGATTAGGCGCTAGAATGCGCCCTGAACTTCAGAAGGTCGAACATGTGCGCGGACCGTGCGCCCCAAAAAATTGAGCAGAACAAACACTCGGTCACGATCATCCTGCTGCTCGAAAATACCGCAAAGATCACCGAGTCCGGGTTTCGTAATGCGAACTTGGTCTCCGGCTTTGTGGCCTTCGGGATCCGGAAGACGGACCAGCCCGTCGTCACCCTCTCGTCCGCGAATCTCTTCAATGACCGTATCGTCAACGGTCGCCGGTTTATTTCCCATATACACCAGATCGCTGACGCCGACTGTTGAACGGATCTTGCGCCATAAACTGCCATCGGTCAGATGAACAAACACATAGCGCGGGAATAGCGGTTTTTTATGCCAGGTTATCTGCCGTGCATGGTTGCGACGTTTGAGGTAAAGCGGCATGTAGACGTTGAACTTCTGACGCTCTAGGTGATGTACAGCCAAAGCCTCGGCACCAGCCTGTGTGTATACAGCCACCCACATCATAATGAAGCGGCTTCTGACTTGGTGCTAGGTGCGCGCTTATCCTCATCTTCATTTTCGTCGATCACATCAAGGATGGATGGCACCAGAACGCGCTCTGGCGGGAAAATTTTGAGCGCATCTTCATAGGCTGCCGGCGCGTCCGTGTAATCACAGATAATCGCAGCATCGAAATCAGTCGCCGCATTTTTCAACTCAAAAATAACGGGCGCACCACAAAAAGATGTCATTCCAGAGTTCTTGCGATCAAATACGGCCACATCCAGGCTCGCATCCTGAACACCGAAAATTGCAATCTCGGAAAAGTCAGATGCACCAATCAATACGATCCGTTCCCACCCCTGATCATTACAATGCTGATAAAGCCGTGCCGTCTCCTCACGGGCATATCGGAACAAATTGAACGACTGGGTCAGAAACTCTGCCGTCAGTCGACTTTTTTCCATAAAGCCCTGGGGCGTCAGATAATATTTTAAACGATTGGCTGGCGCCTGACCGACCTTGATCAGACCTTTTTTGATACACCGTTTCAGATACGCATTGGTCAAACCAAGGGCGATACCAAGCTCTCCGGCGATGGTGCGCTGCGTCGCATCCGCGTCGTCCCGGAGGGTGTTCAGGAGTTTTAAAGTAACCTCGTCCTGATCAGTGAGGTCAGCCATAAATCAGGTTCCAGCGTTCAAATTGGCACTGTTCATAAATTGAACACTCGCAACCTAATGTATTGATTTTAATTCGTCAATTATTTGTTCAAAACGTGAACGCTGAGCTCAGTTAGTGTCTTTAACGTACACAACCCAGCCGCCACAGGTTTCTGGTCGCAGGTGATAACCCGACAACGACGCCCCATCGAATTCATCGATCGGGTTTTCCAATACCAAAGAATTGAAATAGCCCTGATTGATCAGGCCCCCGACACCGTCGGCCTCAAACGAGCGCCCAGCTGCACGGTCTGAATGATAATAAAACGACAGCAAGAAATGCTGATCGGATGACGAGATCCACGGTAGCGCCAGAAACATGTCATTGATAAATACAGGTGCGGGCAGCTCCCGAAGGCACGGGGCCATCTGCATCGCGCGCTCATGCATCGGGCGTTGCGAAATCACGCCATTGATTCCCGAAATAACCGAGGCCGTGGCCGCCCCCGTCAGCAGCCAGCCACCAATCAACGCCAACCCGACAAGCCTAATACCCGTATCGGAAATCAGGTCCCGGATACCCGCCATCGACCACGCCTTGTAGAAAAGCAAAGCGAGAACAAGCGAAGGTGTGAAGAAGTAATTCTCTGCGCCGCCGACTTTAAAACTACCGAGGAGGCTGACCGTCATACTGCAAATTGTGGCGATGATCAGAAATTGCAGTTCCCAGTCTTTGGAAATTTTTGATCGCAATGCGGATTGACGAAAACACAACCAGACCAGTGCCAGTATCGGCAACAAAACCGGCAGCATCTTGATCGTGAAGTTGGCAACATTCCGCAGCCCCTGATCAATGGCGAATACGATGCTCTGATGCGCGCCCAACATGCTGAACTGATAGGCGTCCGTCCCCAGTCCATATGTCGCGACCCATGACCCCA
>DGNZ01000439.1 GCA_002389175.1 Rhodospirillaceae bacterium UBA4479
TGGTGCTGGGATGTATTGGCGGGTGACGCCGGCCGTCATGCCGTTGATGGTGATATTTCAGCGACCCACGCTGCGGACTAAGTCCACACACCTTCTTTAAGCTCGTTTATTGAATCCACATCATCTGGTGTTGTTCGTACTCGTCCTATGTGCGAAGAAAATGCTATAGTTCTACAGCGTGATGCGTCTGTATTTGAAACTGCGTTTTGGGATTTAACATGAACAAGACCCACCGTTTTATCCGTAAGGCACCTAAGCTGTGTACCGCGATGCTGATTGTGGTCCTGGCGGGCTGCACCATCGTTGAAGAACCGGACTATATCGAACGCCCGGTTACGGATATTTACAACAACGCGATGGATCTGTTGCAAAATACAGATTTTAAGCGTGCTGCCGCAGAATTCGACGAAGTTGAACGCCAGCATCCGTATTCTGTATGGGCCACCAAAGCCCAACTCATGGCGGCATATGCGTATTACCAAAGTAATCGATATGACGACGCGATCATCGCGTTAGACCGTTTTACCCAGCTTCATCCCGCGAACCGAGATGTCGCTTATGCTTATTATCTAAAGGCGTTATCTTATTACGAACAGATTTCTGATGTCGCACGCGATCAAAAAATGACCGAGCTTGCGCTCAATGCCTTAAACGAAGTTTATCGGCGGTTTCCCGAATCCGAATTTGCGCGTGATGCAAAAGTCAAAATTGACCTGACATATGATCATTTGGCAGGAAAAGAGATGGAAATTGGCCGCTATTATCTGACCCAAAAGCATTATTTGGCAGCAATTAACCGTTTCCGTACCGTCGTCGATGATTACGAGACCACAACCCATGTTCCAGAGGCCCTACATCGTCTGACAGAAGCCTATTTAGCGCTTGGCGTGACAAGCGAAGCCCGCAAGACGGCGTCAGTTCTAGGGCATAATTTTCCCGGAAGTGAATGGTATTCAGATTCGTACGATCTATTCGTCGATAAAGGTCCCGTAACCGATGCAACAAAACCTTGGTATAAGGTTTGGTAATCTTCTCAGAGTTTAGTCGTGTGAATTCATCACCATGTTAACGCGCCTATCAATTCGAAATGTCGTGCTGATCGACCGTTTGGATTTGGATTTCCAAAACGGATTAATGACGCTGACAGGTGAGACTGGCGCAGGGAAATCTATTCTTTTAGACGCACTAGGCTTGGCCTTGGGGTTACGCGCAGAAGCGCGACTTTTCCGCAAGGGCGCTGACAAAGCGACCGTGACCGCGGTGTTCGATGTTGATCCCAAACATGCGGCGTGTCTGATCGCCGAAGCGGACGGGATTGAAATTGGCGGCGAAGATCTGCTTTTACGCCGGGTGTTGGGGCCGGATGGACGCACGCGAGCCTTCATCAATGACCAATCGGTTAGCGTGGCGTTGCTAAGGCGTGTCGGTGAGGCCTTAGTCGAAATTCATGGCCAGTTCGATACGCAGCGACTTCTTGATCCATCGAGCCACCGCGACCTATTAGACGCTGTCGGTCACCATCAAGCCTTGTGTGAGAAAGTTGCTGACGCCTATAGCCATTGGCGCACAACCGTTGAGGCTTTAAAGGCCGCTGAACAGTCCAGGGCAAACGCCACAGAGAATGAAGAGTTCTTGCGCTATGCCGTTGATGAATTGAATAAGTTAAATCCACAAGCAGGCGAAGAAGCCGCACTGTCAGAGCAACGAAAGCTGCTTCAATCTGCTGAGCAAATAACAGAAGCATTAGGCGAAGCCTCTAAGGCACTGGCCAGGAACGGCGGCATCGAGGAACAATTGCTGAAAGCATTGCGCCTTGTCGGTGATGTGCAAGAACGTGCTTCAGGTAAATTGGATGAATCTGTTGGTGCACTCGAACGCGCTGCGGATGGGCTTGCAGATGCGATCGGTTTCTTAGACCGTGCGTCGTCTGACTTGGATATGGACCCCGCTGACTTGGAAGCGGCTGAAAGTCGCTTGTTTGAGATGCGTGCTATCGCACGAAAACACGGTGTAGAAGTTTCTTTGCTGCCAGACCTAAAAGAGAAATTCCAAAATGATTTAGATAATTTGGACAGCGATGAAGCAAACTTTGAACGCTTGAGAAAAGAAGCCAAGGCGGCTCATGCTCAGTTTGTAGATATCGCAACGCAGCTTTCAAAAAAACGTCAAACCTCGGCTACTAAAATGGGAAAGGCCGTTTGTGCGGAACTTGCACCATTAAAACTGGGTGCGGCCGTTTTCTCTGCTGACATTACAACATTGGACGAGGCCAATTGGTCGCCTAAAGGCATCGATAAAGTGGCGTTTCAGGTGGCAACAAACCCTGGTGCGCCAGCTGGCCCTTTGAACAAGATTGCGTCAGGTGGTGAACTCGCACGGTTTATGTTGGCGTTGAAAGTCATTCTTGCGAATGCTGACCCTGTGCCAGTTTTGGTATTTGACGAGGTTGATGCCGGGATCGGCGGAGCCGTTGCGTCAGCCGTTGGGGAACGCCTGGCGATGTTGGGTCAGGATGCCCAAGTGCTTGTCGTAACGCATTCGCCCCAGGTCGCCGCGCAGGCAAACCAGCATTACATGGTCAAAAAATCACAATCGTCATCGTCAACCAGTACGACCGTAGAAA
>DGNZ01000185.1 GCA_002389175.1 Rhodospirillaceae bacterium UBA4479
ATTTGTCGAGGAGACAGTGATGGGCCTGCAGGAAACGCAATTGAATGAATTAGGCACACATCTTGACCATTGGCAGGACCGAGCAGATCTGGCGGCAAGCTTTCGTTGGACCGCACGCCTGAACATGCACGAGGCGGTTGCCAATCACTTCAGCCTTGCAGTCAATGAGGATGGCAGCCGTTTTCTGATCAACCCCAATCAGCGGCATTTTTCGCGGATAAAGGCGTCGGACCTGTTACTTCTTGACGCAAATGATCCATCGGCTTTGGATCGCCCGAATGCGCCCGATCCAACGGCATGGGGGCTGCATGGCTCTATTCATCGCGCTGTGCCACATGCACGCTGTGTCATGCATGTGCATTCAATCCATGCGACGGTTCTTGCGGCACTGGCGGACAGCACGCTGCAGCCAATCGACCAAAACACAGCCACCTTTTACGGCCGCCACGTCGTGGATGAACACTTCGGCGGCTTGGCCTTCGAAGAAGAGGGCAAGCGCTGTGCGGGGTTACTATCAAACCCAAAAAACAAAGTAATGATCATGGGCAACCATGGGGTCTTGGTGATCGGTGCCTCTGTCGCGGACACGTTCAACCGGCTCTATTACTTCGAACGGGCAGCGGAGACGTATATCCGAGCGCTGCAAACCGGCCAGCCACTACGCGTTCTCAGCCATGAAATTGCAGAGAAAACGGCGCAAGAGATGGAGGATTACCCCTCGCAAGCAGAGCAACATTTGGCCGAGCTTAGGGCGATCCTTGACGATGAAAATTCCAACTACGCGAGCTAGATCATGCCTGATTATGTGCCAACAAACGCCGCCTCCTCGAATGTCACACTTGCAAAGAAAGAGCTCAAGGCCATTGCGGCGCGTTCTGACCGCCCCGGACTGATATATCTGGGTCAATGGGGGGTCGCGCTGGCCCTGACGGGGGCGTTGATCTGGGCGAGCATGGGAACGCTTTGGGTGTGGCCAGCCATGTTCGTTTACGGCATTGTCCTGAGCGTTCCGGCCTACGCGATGAGCCATGAAACGGCGCATGGCACGGCGTTTCGCAGCAGATGGCTGAACGAAACTGTGCTTTGGATCACATCGTTGATCTATATGGAGGAACCGCTCCATCGCCGATTCACCCACACCAACCACCATACGCACACATGGCATGTCGGCAAGGACAGCCAGATGCCCTTTGACACGCCAATGGATCTGCGCGGTTGGGTTGCAGAGATTACTGGATTTGCGCTGTTGCGGTTTCACGTCATGGCGTTTTTGCAACTGGCGACGCGGCATTATACCGACACGATCCGCATGGTCGCTCCTGACAGTGAACTGCCAAAGATGACGCGGAATGCCCGGATCATGCTTGCGATTTATGCGCTCATTGCGGCGGCGCCTTTTGTGGGCATTTGGTGGCCGGTCTGGTTCTTTGTTTTGCCGCGCATATTGGGTGCGCCGGTGATGCTGCTGTTCACACTGATCCAGCATGTGGAGTTGCAGGAAAACTCACCGTCGATCCTGGAAAGCACCCGGTCGTTTCGCACCACTTGGCTTGGTCGGTTCCTTTACATGAACATGAACAACCACATCGAGCACCACCTCTATCCGCAGGTCCCCTTTCATGCTCTGCCAGTGCTGGCCGAAGCGATTGAAGATCAATTGCCGCAGCCGGACCCCGGTTTTTTGCGCACCAACTACGAAGTCATCTATGTCACGGCGCGCCGTTCACTTGGGCTGTCGACCAAGGCCCCAAGCATCCGTCAAGCACCGCATATGATCACTGACGGTGGCCCTGTGCGCCGGATCGCTGAGAGGAGCATGTAACATGAAGCGCATTTATGATTTCAGCCGCAACCCGTCGATGCGGAACTACACAATTTCAGACCTTCGGGCGCTCAAGGGGTCTGACAAGAAGCTGTCCATGGCGAACCCGGCCAATGACGCAGAGGTCAAAGCCTGCCTTGACGCAGGGATCGATCTGTTTGTTGTCGGTGGTGATCAGATCGAAGATGTCCGACGTCTCGCGCCACATCATTTTACAGGCGTCGGGAGCTCATTCGCGCAATTTGGTAGCGCGCAGGAGATCATGGATCACGCCTTTGAGATGATGCGCAAAGGGGGCGATCTCTATTATACGCTCCGCTCTTTCGACGTGATGGAAAAGCTCGCGAATGAAGGCATCCCGGTGCAAAGCCACATTGGTCTCATCCCCACGTTCAGCCAGTACTGCGGTGGCCTGCGCGGTTGGGGTCGCAAGGCGGATGAAGCATTGAAAATCTTTGAGACGCTCAAACGGATGGAGGATGTCGGCGTCGTTGCCGTCGAGGCGGAGTGTATCGCCGAGGAGGTCCTTGCAGCAGTCAACACCAAGACGTCTATCGTGACCTTTTCACTGGGGTCCGGGATGGCAGGCGATGTGATCATGTCCTTTGTCGCCGATATCTGCGGCGAGGCCAGCGAAGAGGACAAACCCCCAAAACACGCCCATGCCTTTGGTCAGGTTGGCCGTCTGCACAAACAAATCCACGAAGAACGTGTCGCGGCACTTGGGGCATTTCACTCAGAAGTCGCCGCGCAGAACTTTCCGTATGCCGAGACGAACATCTCCATGCATCCAGGAGAGCAGGAGAAATTCTTGGAGGCGTTGGATAAATGGTCGCCGACCCATCAATGACCCCACGTGAAGGAATGACGACATGACGCAATGGATTGACGCATGTGCCACCGACGATATCGATGAAGAAGACCTGATCACTTGGGAGCACGACGGCCACGTTTACGCGATTTACAACACCGAAAAGGGCTTTTTTGCAACCGATGGCATGTGCACGCATGAAGAACAAAGCCTCGCCGATGGGCTCGTCATTGACTGCGTCATTGAGTGCCCATTGCATGGTGGGCGATTTGACGTCTGTACAGGCAAGGCCCTGTCGGCACCTGTCAGCGTGGATCTGAAAACCTATGATATCAAAGTCGAAAATGGCCGCATTTATGTGGATACACAGTAGGCTGATTTGTCTTACTTGCTGCTCTTTTCGGTTTTGAGAGCATATAGGTGAAATTGTTCCTGAACATCGGAGACTTAACCGAGCTATGCCGACTGGCGCATCGCGACTCCAATGCTGTGAAGGAGCAACGGGCGCTCAGATTGCAGTTCAATGGCCGCTGTTAATCGTCAGCACACATACGGTTTCAAAGGGCAAACAGGGGCTTTGTCCTACACCTATCGTGTCCAAACACCATGCAGAGCAAGCACGGTCTCGCTTCCACTCAAAACAACGCTCTTGAATGGCTGGAATGGCGACACACGCTGCGTTGCAACAACACTAATCCTGCATTTGCGAGAAAATGCTGCGCCAGCAAAGTGCGAAATACGAATGGCCGGTTTGTCCGCACAGCAGACCTCTATGCAAAGCGCAGCGAAGGTCCGGTTTCCGCCCTTCATGTCTAAATGTG
>DGNZ01000197.1 GCA_002389175.1 Rhodospirillaceae bacterium UBA4479
GCCCATGGACGCAGACACGGACGAATTCGGTTATCCGCACAAACACCTCCTCGGCATTGAGGGTCTGAATCCCATTGAAATTACCGCCCTTCTTGATCGCGCCGAGAGTTACGTCGAACAGAATCGGCAAACCAACAAGAAGCGCGCAGTCCTCAGCGGACGCACCATCATCAACCTTTTCTTTGAAGATTCGACGCGGACCCGCACATCGTTCGAGTTGGCAGGCAAACGTCTGGGCGGTGATGTGATCAACATGTCGGTGGCCACCAGCTCCGTCAAAAAGGGTGAAACCCTGATCGATACGGCGATGACGCTGAACGCCATGCACCCCGATGTGCTGGTTGTACGTCACCCGGAATCTGGGTCTGTGAAACTATTATCAGAAAAAGTGAACTGCGCCGTCATCAATGGCGGCGATGGGGCACACGAACATCCGACGCAAGCATTGCTTGATGCACTCACCATCCGTCGGCGGGTTGGCAAGATTCAGGGCCTGCGGGTCGCCATATGCGGTGACATCCTGCATTCCCGCGTCGCCCGCTCAAACATCCATCTTTTGACGACCATGGGCGCCCGCGTCCGCCTGATCGCACCCCGCACGTTGATCCCGACCGGGATTGAGCACATGGGCGTCGAAGTCTTCAACGACATGCGCGAAGGCCTGAAAGACTGCGATATCGTGATGATGTTGCGCCTTCAACAAGAGCGCATGCACGGCAACTACTTCCCATCGGTTCGTGAGTACTTCCACTTCTTTGGGTTGGACTATGCAAAATTAGAAGGCGCAAAAGCCGATGCACTGATTATGCACCCCGGCCCCATGAACAGGGGCGTAGAGATCGATAGTGAAGTCGCAGATGACTTTGGTCGAAGCGCTATTCATGAACAGGTTGAAATGGGCGTCGCCGTTCGGATGGCCGCTTTGGAAATCCTGACCGCGAACCTCGACAGAATACCGCAGAGGAACCTCTGATGGCCGTCAAAGCTGACCGCGCACCGGGACGGGTCGCATACATCAATGCGCGCCTGTTAGACCCTGCGTCTGGTTTGGATACGACAGGTGGCTTGCTCAGCGAAGGCGAGATCATCAAGGATGTCGGCCCGCACGTCACCGCCAATGTTGCACTCGAAGGCGTGACCGTCATCGATTGCGAAGGCCTGTGCCTGGCACCTGGCCTGGTCGATATGCGGGTTCATTTGGGCGAACCCGGCGAAGAGCACAAAGAAACCCTGGCATCTGCCGGACGTGCCGCGACCAAGGGCGGCATCACATCGATGGTATGCCTGCCCAATACAGAACCCGTGATTGACGATATGTCAGTCGTTGAATTCGTCGCACGGCGTGCACGCCTGCAGGGCCTCACAAAAGTATATCCATACGGCGCCGTCACCAAAGGCCTGGCTGGCAAGGAAATTGCCGAGTTGGGCATGCTGGCTGAATCAGGCGCCGTCGCATTCACCGACGGCTTAACCCCGATTAAAAACGCCCAGGTCATGCGCCGCGCGTTGATGTATGCGCGCACTTTTGATCTGATGATCTGCCAGCACCCAGAAGAGCCATCCCTTGCGATGGGGGGTGTCATGAACGCGGGCGAAACGGCCACACGCCTGGGATTAACCGGCATCCCACGCGAAGCCGAAATCATCATGATAGAGCGCGATATTCGTTTGGTAGAACTCACCGGTGGTCGGCTGCATATCGCACATATTTCTACGTCTGACGCGGTTGAAGTCATTCGCGGGGCCAAAGCCCGTGGCCTGCCCGTCACCTGTGACGCATCTCCGCCATATTTCGCCCTCAACGAAGTCGCGATTGGCGATTACCGGACTTTTGCAAAATTGTCGCCGCCGCTGCGTGATGAAACTGATCGTCGCGCCATCGTCGAAGGAATCAAAGACGGCACCATCGATTGCATCGCATCCGACCATATGCCCCAGGATGAAGAATCAAAACGCCTGCCGTTCGCCAATGCCGCAGCTGGTGGTGTCGGTCTTGAAACACTTCTACCCGTCACGTTGGAGCTTTATCACAACGGGCATATGTCCTTGTTAAAAGCCCTCGGTCTGATTTCATCTCGCCCGGCTGACCTGCTGGGATTGCGTTCTGGCAAGCTCTCGCGGGGACGCCCGGCTGACCTGATGATCTTTGATCCCGATCGCGGCTGGAAGGTCGAGGCCGACAAACTCCTCAGCAAATCCAAAAACACGCCGTTCGACGGCAGATTGGTTCAAGGCGCTGTTGAGCGGACCGTAGTTGACGGCAGAACGGTCTACGTTTCAGACTAACCCATGGAAAGCTTGGACCCCACACTCGCCATAATTTTGGCTGCCAGTTTCGGCTACGTCTTGGGCTCTATCCCATGGGGATTGGTGCTCGTCCGGATCACGGGCGGCGGGGATATCCGTGATGTCGGCTCCGGCAACATCGGGGCCACGAACGTGCTGCGAACCGGCAACAAATTCGCCGCATTTTTGACACTTATCTTGGATGCATCCAAGGGCGGATTTGCAGCATGGCTGTTTATGAACGCCAGCGTAGAAGCCGGATTAATTGCGGGTTTCGCAGCCGTCGTTGGCCATAACTTCCCCGTTTGGTTGAAGTTCAAGGGTGGCAAAGGTGTCGCCACATCGCTCGGCACATTGCTGGTCATTTCTTGGCCAGTCGGGGTTTTGAGCTGCGCCGTGTGGCTGCTGGTCGCAGGCATGTTCCGGTTCTCGTCATTGGCGTCCATGGCGTCAATCGCCGCATCACCATTTATCGCTTACTGGTTCGACGGCAACATCATGCTGGTCTACATGGCGGGTGGCTTGACAGTGCTCTCGCTGGTTCGCCACAAACCTAATATCCAGCGCCTGATCAAAGGCCAAGAAACTAAGATCGGTCAGAAGAAAGAGGATTAACCCCCTCACCCTCGCCTTCGCGAGGGCAGGCCTATCCTCTCCCCCATTACATGTAGGAGATGGACCCTGAATCAATATGCCTCGATCTTATTCCTCCCCCTATTAAGGGGGAGAGGTTAGATGAGGGGGTGTTTCATTAACGCCCAGGCACAACAATCTTTCTTTTGTTTAATGAAAACAGCGTTGACGTCTACCCCGGCTGAAAGGCAACCTTAGTTAACAATCATAAAAATTGCTGGGGGAAAAATGGCCAAGCCGACAGTAGAAATTCACTATTGCAGTACATGTAGGTTCGTCCTTCGTGCCACATGGATGGCGCAGGAACTCCTGTTCACATTCGGTGAGGATTTGGGGGCTTTGTCACTTGTTCCAGATGATGGCGGTGTTTTCCGCATTCAAATGGCAGACGGCACGGTCCTGTATGACCGTAGTGCCAACGACGGCAAATTCCCTGAAAGCAAAGAGCTTAAGCAATTGGTTCGTGATGCCATTGCCCCTGGCAAAGACCTCGGACATTCCGATAAAGATTAGAGACTTCTATGAATTTCATTATTCGAAACGCCGAGGTTTTTGACGGCACGGGCAGCGACGCGCAGGCCAATACCGATGTATGGGTTCGCGATGGCCAAATTGCTGCAGTGGGCCCTGAAATAGATGCACCCGATGCAGAGGTGATTGATGCCACAGGCCTCTCCCTGATGCCGGGTATCATCGACACGCACACCCATTTCGATGCACAAGTCACGTGGGATCCCACCGTACGCCCGTCCCCTGCCCTTGGGGTGACAACCGTGGTCATGGGCAATTGTGGTTTCACTATTGCGCCCTGCAAAGAAGCCGACCGCGAAATTGTCATGAAAAACCTGACACAGGTCGAGGGGATGTCTTTGGACGCCCTTCGCGATGGCATCGATTGGGGTTTTGAGACATTCCCCGATTATGTCGCCATGCTGGCGAAAAAGGGCACGGTCCCAAATGTGGCCTGCTTCTTGGGTCATAGTTCGATCCGGACATATGTCATGGGTGCTGCTGCAACCGAACGTGCGGCGACCCCTGACGAAGTTAAGCAGATGTGCGACATCGTTGAGGCTGGCATGGCTGCCGGGGCCATTGGCTTTGCCACATCCACGGCCCCACAACACAACGGCTGGGGCGGCGTACCCATGCCGTCACGCTTGGCTGATGATAACGAACTCCTCGCCCTTGTCAGCGCTATGGCTAAATCAGGTCGCGGTATATTCATGCTGACCAAGGGCAATCGGACCGATGTCCCATACCTTGAAGAATTGGCATCGAAAACCGGGCGCCCCATCATGATTGCGGCACTGCTGCACAATTCAACCAACCCCACGGGGACCCTGGACGAGCTGGCAAAGATCGCCGATGCCCGTGCGCGCGGGCATGAACTATGGGGGCAAGTTTCGTGTTGTCCCCTCACTATGGATTTCACACTGAATTCAGCTTACCCACTCGAAGGCCTGAACGCATGGCAGCCGTTGATGAAACTGGATGCGGCAGAGCTTCGAAAATCATTGGCAGATCCTGCGTTGCGCCAAGCCATTCGCGATGAGTTGGCTGCCCCTGCAGGGGTGCGATTGTTCAATGGGGAATGGGACAAGATCGAAGTCACCGAAACCGCCCAGGATGAAAACCGCCACCTCGAACATCGAACCTTGGCAGACATCGCAGCCGATCAGAACGCCGATCCACTTGATGCGCTGCTCGACATCGCGCTATCCGAAGACTTAGAGACCATCTTCACCGCTGTGTTATTGAATTCAGACGAAGATGCTGTCGGCAAGATGCTGACCCATCCCGCTGCGTCATTGGGGTTATCGGATGCGGGTGCGCATCTGACGTTCTTCTGTGATGCCGGATTTGGATTGCGGTTGTTGGGGCATTGGTCGCGGGACCTGGGTAAAATGTCGATGACCAATGCGGTCCATGAATTGACAGGCAAGGCCGCTCAGATTTTTGGCATTCAGGGCCGCGGGTTGATCAAGGCAGACTTTGCCGCAGATCTGATGTTGTTTGACTCCAAGTCAATCAATCGCGGCCAGAAAAAACGAATTTTCGACCTGCCAGCGAATGCGCATCGATTAACTACAGATGCCGTCGGTGTACACGGCGTTTGGATCAACGGTGAACGTGTTGCAGATGCATCGGGTTTAATGAACGACACACCCAAAGCCGGACAACTGCTGACGGAGTTTGCAGCCTGATGACTGAAACAATTTGCATATTGATGCCCGGCGACATGGGACATGGCGTCGGCTTGGTTCTAAGGGATCATGGATACCGAACGGTAACAGCGCTAGAAGGACGCTCCGAGCGCTCACATAAGCTGGCAGAAACTGGGAAAGTCGAAGACCTGGGCACCCTTGATGCCGCAATCGCAGCATCCGACTTGGTGTTATCGATTTTGCCACCCAGTGCGGCCATCGAGCAGGCCACAAACGTTGCGGCTGCCATGACACGCACCGGAAAAACACCTGTATATGTCGATTGTAATGCCATTTCACCGGCGACCACGACAGCGGTTGGCGACATCATTCAAGCTGCGGGGGCCAGCTTCATCGATGCCGGGATC
>DGNZ01000338.1 GCA_002389175.1 Rhodospirillaceae bacterium UBA4479
AAGCGACCACCGTCTGATTTGGTTCGCGCCATGCCTCAAGATTTGGTCGCCCTGCAAAAGACCAGCACCGACAGCTTGCCACCTTGGCTTCGAAACGCTGTGCCAGTGGAACTTGATAATACCAAGGCAAAGATCGTGATCGTCATGGACGACCTTGGGCTTGATAAGCGTCAGGCCCGCCAAACGATCGCGCTGCCAGCACCGCTGACCCTGTCCTATATGGCATATGCTGATGATTTGAATCGGCAAACAGCGCAGGCCCGTGCCGCAGGGCATGAATTGATGCTCCATATACCGATGGAGCCTCGTTCATCCACAATCGATCCGGGCCCCAATGTATTGCTGAGCGGGCTTCCTCGCGATGAGTTGCTGAAAAGTATAAATTGGAATTTGGACCAAACTGATAGTGTTGTCGGGATCAACAACCATATGGGCAGTCGTTTCACTTCCGACCTTGAAGGTATGCAAACGGTTACCGAAGTTCTGAACGAGCGTGGCCTGCTGTTCCTGGATTCTGTCACATCTGGCAGCAGCGTGGCGCACACAGCAGCCGAAGATGCCGGCATTCCATTCGCGGTCAGAAATGTATTTTTGGATCACGAAGATGATTTGGCGTCGATTAAACGACAGTTAAAGGTCACGGAATCGGTTGCCAACCGCACAGGCGTTGCCATCGCCATCGGCCATCCACGCGCCAAAACACTCGAGGCACTCAAAGAATGGCTGCCCACCTTATCTGATCGTGGTTTTCAGTTGGTGCCGATATCTGCTGTTGTGAAAATTAAATCAGATCGGTCTTAGATTTAAGACCCTGAAAAACGTCCGGCGTCCGCTGCAGCCCTGATCAGGGCTTGGGCCTTATTGATGGTTTCTTGATATTCTAATTCAGGATCGCTGTCAGCAACGACACCACATCCGGCTTGAACGTGCAATTGGCCGTCCTTAATCACACCGGTTCTAAGCGCAATCGCTGTATCCATGTCACCGTTGGCACCAAAATACCCGATACAGCCGGAGTAAACACCACGTCGGGTTGGCTCCAACTCATCGATGATTTCCATGGCCCTGATCTTTGGTGCACCTGTGACGGTGCCCGCAGGGAAGCCCGCAAAAAGAGCATCCAAAGCATCTTTGTCATCGGCTAAATCACCCTCAACGTTCGATGAGATATGCATGACGTGGGAATAATACTCGATGATGAATTGTTCTGTTGGGGTCACCGTGCCAATTTTGGCCACCCGGCCAACGTCGTTTCGGCCTAGATCTAAAAGCATCAGATGCTCTGCGCATTCCTTTGGATCGCTTAACAAATCCTCGGCCAGTGCCTTGTCTTCTTCAGGTGTTGCACCGCGTTTACGAGTGCCCGCCAAGGGGCGCAAGGTAATGCGGCCATCACGGACCCGCACAAGAATTTCGGGGCTGGAGCCGACAACCTGAAAATCACCAAAGTTCAAAAAGAACAAATATGGCGATGGGTTCAAGCGGCGGAGCGAGCGATAAAATGCAAACGGCGAAATCGGGAATGGCACCGTAAATCGCTGCGAAGGGACAATCTGAAAGGCATCACCAGCTTTGATGTAATCAACACACTTGCCGACAATCTCATGGAATTTTTCGCGAGACATGTTTGATGTCGGCTCAGCATCTAGTTGATCACCAGCGCTTTTTGCGCGCGGCAGATCAACGTCTGATTCCAGATCATCAACAACAGTTTGAATGCGATCCGTGACGGCAGCGAAGGCATCATCTGCGCTGACGTCGTCTTTTGGCCATACGGGCGTGACCAAAAACAGCGAATCTTTTAACGAATCAAAGATCGCCATCATCGTTGGGCGCACAAAGATGCTATCAGGCACGCCGATCTCGTCCGGATTATCATCGGGTAAGTTCTCGGCCAAGCGTGCCATGTCATAGGCCATGTAACCGACCAACCCAGACGCCATCGGCGGCAACTCCGCAGGCAACTCAAAACGGCATTCTTTGACCAACGCCCGAATTGACGACAGCGCGTTTCCAGATTCTGCAATCGGGCAGGGGTTAAATGTATCGACGTCGTTCAAGGCATCACGATTGATTTCTGCCGCACCACGATAGCAGCGCCAGATAATGTCGGGATTAAAACCAATAATCGAATAGCGGCCCCGAACCGAAGCCCCCTCAACAGATTCCAAAAGAAAGCTGTTGGGTTTATCGGCAGCAAGTTTCAGCAACGCTGACACCGGTGTCTCAAGATCGGCAATGATCTCGGTCCAAACCACCTGGGCCTTGCCAGTGGCATAAACCTCGCCAAAAGAAGCAAAAGACGGTGTTAAATTCATGCGCGCGTGGTCAGTCATATTTTAGTACCGGCTTTGTCCACCTGTCATACGATTCGGATCATATGAACCTGGGCGAAGCACTTCATCAACAACACGTTGATAAACCTTAACACCCATATCTTCGCGAACAGCGGTAATCATTTGCTGGGCAACATCTTGGCCCATTTGTCCGCTTAGTGTTCCTGCCAATTCTTTCGTGCTCGGTGCTTCACTAACCGCATCAGGCGGGGATGAATTGGTCATTTTGACAACGACGTATCCCTCATCAACCTTGGCGATACCGGCTTGGCCGAGCGAAAGCTCAAACATCTGGGAACGAACGGACTCATTAGCCGCGCCACGTTCGGACCTTGATTGCGGCTCTAATGTCGCGACTTCACCTGGCACCGTGGCAGCCAGCGTCGCAAGCGGCGTTCCCGCGTTGACCAGTTGTGCAATTTCTTGTGCTTTTTCGCGTGCTAATTTCTCACGCTCCAGGTCTTTCCAGACGTCGCTCACTTCTGCACGGATCGTATCTAACGGACGAAGTGCTGGTGGGATCACACCATCGACGCGAACCATAAAGAAGCCTTTGTCACCAGCTTCGGTGAGCGGGCTTTCGATTCCAAGATCACTTGAAAATGCGACCGGAAGCAGACTTGCGATATCTGGCAATCCTGCAGCACGCGCCGAGGAGGGGGCCTGACCATTGCGATCAACCGCATCAATTTGAACAGCATCGACACCAACAGTATTGCCCGCTTCTTCTAGTGTGCCGCCACCACCCAATGTGTCTTCGAATCGCGCAGACAAATCATAAAGCGCATCAATGGCGCGGTCTCTTGCGACGATTTCGCGCACTTCATCACGCACATCTTCGAGTGCACGTACCTCACCAGCCTGGACTTCAAGCGCCCTCAGGATGTGATAACCAAGTGGCGATTTGATCGGAACTGTGACTGCACCTTGTTCGATCGCAAATACAGCTTCTGACAAATCAGGTAAAAGACCTTCTTTTCCCATAGTGCCTAAATCAACCGCTGCGGCTTCCATTTTGGCGACTTCAGTTGCGACTTCCATGAAGTCTTTGCCTTCGGTCAATTGACGCGCTGCCTCTATTGCTGTGCCTTCATCCGTGAACACCATTTGCTGAACGGTGCGTGTTTCAGGGCGGATATAACGGTCAGCATTCGCATCATAAGCCGTCAGTATTTCTTCTTCTGTGACTTCAACACCGCTCATCAATTGCTCTGGGTCCAGATGAACAAATGTGATTTTACGGTATTCAGGGGCCGTGAAGCGTTCAGCCTGCGCTGCATGAACTTCTTCAAGTTGCGCATTTGTTGGCTCACCTGGGTCAGCTTGATCTGATGCCAGAATGGTCAGTGTTTCTGCTGCACGCCGCTCGTAACGGTGCTGGCGCAGCAAGGACGCCAGCGCAGTTGGCATGGTTGCGGCTTCGCCGACGGCATCCAATAGCTGACGGTTCGCCATGTCGGCACGCACGCGCTGAACGTAAACATTTTCGGGGAAACCCGCCTGGAACATCACTTCGTTAAAGCGGTCACGGCTGAAATTACCATCGAAACCTGCAAACGAAGGATCAGATCGAATTTGCCGGGTCACTTGTGCATCAGAAATCGTGACGCCCAGTTGTTCAGATTCGGCGATGATGGCCGTATCGTTG
>DGNZ01000283.1 GCA_002389175.1 Rhodospirillaceae bacterium UBA4479
GCCCCGGGGGTGGGGTGCTGGTATCGCCGAAAATGGATGGTGGGTAGCTAAGACCATTGAGGCCTGATCAGATTTTGTCTGCCTTATTTAATTTCTGTATCGGTACCTAGCGGCTGATTAGAAAAACGATGTTTTTGTGATCTAAAAGGACTAGTATCTTGCTCGTTTCTTTGGAGATTAAGGAAGAGGGTGACCTGCTATGAAGCAAGTTAAAAAACTGTCTTTAGGGCGTCGCGCTAAATTTTTGGTTTTGATGCTCGCGTTTTGTTTCATTCCTTTTTATGCAATATCTGATGATTTTACCTTAGATGTCGATGGCAACGGCAAGGCCGAACCGCTGACGGATGGCTTATTGATAATTAGGTATCTTTTTGGTTTTACTGGAGAGGCGCTTACCAGCGGCGCAATCTCGAGTAACGCAGTGCGTTCGTCTCCAGAAGAAATTGAAGCACACTTGGCTGCTAACGTATCACTTTTGGACATCGACGATGATGGCTCAACAAAGGCGCTCACTGATGGCCTTCTTATTATTAGGTCATTATTTGGGTTCTCTGATGAAGCAATGGTTAAAAATGCGGTCGCCGATACGGGAAACCGATTTACCGCCGCTTCAATTGAGGCTTATCTTGGCTCGATCAAAGATTCCGATAGCGACGGAGTAGTCGATAGTCTTGATCCTGCGCCACTTAACCCTTTGATATTTAACGATGAGAGCTACAACACCGATTTTGATGGTGACGGCATACCTGATTATAAAGATCTTGATGACGACTGGGATGGCGTTCCCGACATCGAGGACGCCTTTCCTTTTAACCTCAGAGAATCGGTTGACAGCGATAACGATGGTATTGGTGATAACGCTGATCTGGATGACGATAACGACGGCGTCTCTGACTATGCTGAAATGTTATTAACTGACTCTGATGAAGATGGCATTCCTGATGATCGAGATGCTTTTCCTAACAAAAGAGACAGCGAGTCGCTGACGCCGAGCCAACGCGCCGAGATCAACGCGATTCTTGACAGCTTTTCCGTAGTCAGCGACATAGACCCGTCGACAGGCTGTGGAATTCGGCACAGCGCCGATTGGGGTTCTAATTATCTGCGCTATCCGGACGGTCATATAAGAGACTATCCCGATGATGCTACTTGGTTTTTAAAGTGGACCCGATACAACGAATTCACTTATGAGATTGCCAAAACTACGGTCCAATATTGGGCAGACTGGCTCGGATATTCAAGCGACCTTGAGAGCGCCAAACAGGAAGCCTGGGAGAAACAAATAAGGCCTTATATTTCCGGGAGATTAGACTACCACCAGAGTCTATTGGCCCTTGATGACGAGGGCATGTGCCAGGGGTGGAACGCAACCACGGATTGTAATGGGGAGGCGGCGCAAATTAGAACCTATATTGGCGAACTCGTTCCGCTTTTTGAAAAGCAACTCACATTACCGCTGCGGGCCACAGGCTTTGATGTGATCAAGCCCAGTGGCTCACCCTTGATCTTAGTGCAGCCAACGTTGGATAGAGACGTTGGCTACTGGACTTTTACAGCAGATGGCCAGAACTCCATTGAGGATGGAGCAGATTGGAAATTTGGAGGCGCAATCGGACCCGACGATCTGAATTTCGACAACGGCAAACTTGTCGTTCCCAAAACTGCCTATGATGAACCCTTTGGCTACCAAAGCAGTTTGTATTTTGATGATCCTTTGGTGGATCGAGATGCGTTCACCCTTGCCTTTTCTTTCCTCAACGGTAGCCTACCCACTCAATTGCCTGTTGACCCCAAGCTCTTGAGTGGGCACCCGTATGAGGCGCAATATTTTAATGAATTACTGATCAACCCTAGGCAATTGTTGTTGTCTGCCGGTGGCTTTTATCGCTGGCTCCAGGTCGATCTTAATCCTGAATGCAAAATGGAGCTGGTTCTTAACTTCTCCCCCCTTGATGATTTTAAGAATACGCATAAAACTTTTCTCGTCTCCGATGTCCAAATCAACCCGACTGAATGGAATGAGGTCTATATGACTTTCAATATTCCAGCCAATCAAGCTTCAATCACTACCAAGTCCCAAGCTTATCCTGATGGCGTGTTGGAAACATTTGATCTTCCGGAAGACTTTGACTGGAGCTTTGTCGATGATTGGCAATCACAATCACAGTGGAACAGCTTGACCGATGTTGACGCGGTAGATAACAATTTAAATCTGTTTAGCGGCAGCGGTTCGGGTAGCTTCTATGGTTCACTAGATTGGCTCTACGTTGGCAACGGCGTGCTTGCCTCTAGTGACGTGCTGAACATTACGGCTGCGTTTGAGGCGGTCACCGTTGAGCCAAAAGTCTTACCTATTACGATCAATGTCGACGACAATGTCGCTTCTATGGTTTTGAGTAGCAGTGACTATGAGGCGTGGCTGGAAGGTGGGTTCGTTGCCAGCGGCATTCGCAATGAGGTGCTGCGAGGAGTCTATGCCAAGTTCAAGGATGATTTTGATTTTATTCTGCTGGTTCAGAATGAAGCCTCATCAGACCTGTCCTATGCCGGCATGTACGTTGGGGTATCCAATGCCGTCAGCGGTATTACCCGTAACAGTAATGGGAAAGATCTCTATGACACCTCGGCCGCCGCGGGTTCGGCTGGCCAATTGCAGGGCGTGATTCATTTCCCTACTCAAAACGGTATCTGCTGCGGCCCTTCGCTCCATGAGATCGCACACCGCTGGGCTAACCATGCCATCGGTTTTGATACTTTGAATGACCCGACGACATCTCAGGAAGAAGTATCCATGGTCGCGAGTTCGTCGATGCCTCACTGGGGTATTTCCAGTGTTAATGGACAGCTCGGTGGTTTTGATAGTGCGACGCTCGAGGAACTCGGCGAGAACCGCTACAAGGCCGGTGCTTTCGGCACTTTCGCGAACGGCGGTAATCGACTCCCCTATGCACCCCTAGAGCTTTACCTCATGGGTCTCATCCCAGCGTCTGAGGTACCCGACATCATTTCTTTCAGCGGCTTGTCC
>DGNZ01000347.1 GCA_002389175.1 Rhodospirillaceae bacterium UBA4479
GCATATAAGTTTACTTTTCCCTGGACAGGGGTCCCAATCCCTGGGGATGTTATCCTCATTTAATAGCGAAGATCTCGATTTTATTTCCTCTGCATCAAAAGAGACACTATCTTTTGATTTATTGGATGTTATTCAAAGTGGCCCTGATGATAAGTTAAACCAAACCTCTTTTACCCAACCCGCTTTACTTGCAACATCTTACTTATATTATAAAAAATTTTTATCTATTACAGAATTAACACCTAATATCATGGCAGGGCATTCCCTTGGTGAATATTCAGCACTTGCAGCGGCGGGCACGTTTTCATTAGCGGATACGGCGCGGTTATTGAAATTACGCGGGCAATCCATGCAGCAGGCCGTTCCGGTCGGCGAAGGTGCCATGGCAGCGTTGCTGGGCCTTGATTTAGCTGTTGCACAAGAAGTTGTAGATGCCGCTGCAGAAGGCGAAGTGCTGGCGACAGCGAATGACAATGCGGCAGGTCAGGTCGTTATCAGTGGTAAGACGTCCGCCGTCGAACGCGCCGTCGAAGTTGCCAAGGAAAAGGGCGCCAAACGGGCCATGTTGCTGCAAGTCAGTGCACCGTTCCATTGCCCGATGATGGCCCCCGCAGCCGAAGTCATGGCGGACGCCTTATCCAAAGTCGACGTTTCGGCACCAGTGGTGCCGTTGATCGCAAATGTAACAGCAGGCCCCGTATCTGATCCCGCAGAAATCCAACGATTGTTGGTAGAACAAGTCACGGGCATGGTACGTTGGCGTGAATCAGTTGAGACAATGAAAACGATGGGCGTCGACACGCTGATCGAAGTTGGTTCTGGTAAAGTGCTTTCTGGCTTGGCCCGGCGAATCGACCGAGAATTGACCGCAACTAATGTCGGTTCTCCTGCAGATGTCGAAGCTTTTTTAGGTAGTCTGTAGTTTAATAAGCAGACAATGAGATCAAAGATGATTGAGGGAAATATGTTCGATTTGTCAGGAAAAAGAGCCCTTGTTACGGGCGCATCTGGTGGCATCGGTGGTGCCATTGCGAAACAATTACATGCTTTTGGTGCGACTGTCGCCCTATCCGGTACCCGGGTTGAGGCATTACAGGTCGTGGCTGACGAACTTGGCGACCGAGCGCATGTCACACCTGCTGATTTGGGCTCTGCCGAGGGGGCCGAGGCTCTGATCAATGACGCTGGTACTGCAATGGGCGGCGTCGATATTCTGGTCAATAATGCCGGATTAACGCGTGATCAATTGGCCATGCGCATGAAAGACGAAGATTGGCAACTTGTACTGGATGTCAACCTGACCGCGGCTTTTCGTTTATCTCGCGCCTGTTTGCGGGGCATGATGAAAGCCCGCTTTGGCAGAATTATTGGAATTACGTCTGTTGTAGGTGCGACGGGGAATGCGGGGCAAACCAACTATGCCGCATCCAAGGCCGGTATGATCGGAATGTCCAAATCTTTGGCCCAAGAAGTCGCATCGCGCGGTATCACAGTTAACTGTGTTGCACCTGGGTTTATCGAAACACCCATGACAGATGTGCTGTCGGATGATCTGAAAACAAAGCTGTTAACGGGGATTCCAACGGGGCGTCTTGGGCATGTTGATGACATCGCGTCGGCTTGTGTTTATCTGGCGAGTGATGAAGCATCATATATGACTGGACAGACCTTGCACGTTAACGGTGGAATGGCGATGCTATAGGCATGAATTTTCGAACCTAACGGTTCTGGTCAACATGGAAAGAGTGTGTTACGAACCCCCACCTTTTTGGGAAAAAGTTGCACCAAGCCGCAGTTTTCCAGGCCCGAAGGGTAAGGGAGCAATCCAAAAGTTTTTAAACGGTAATATCGGGGAATACAAAAATGAGTGACGTAGCTGATCGCGTTAAGAAAATCGTTCTGGAACACCTTGGCGTTGACGAAGACAAAGTTGTCAAAAACGCGAGCTTTATCGATGATTTGGGCGCAGATAGCCTGGATACGGTTGAACTCGTAATGGCGTTCGAGGAAGAATTCGGCATCGAAATTCCAGATGATGCAGCCGAGAAAATTCTTACGATCAAAGATGCGATCGACTTCATTGAGTCGCAAAGCAGCTAATTAAGTGCACTCAGCCATGGCAGGTTGCTATGGCGGGTCACACCCTTGAATAGCGGTCCTGTAAGATGAGACGTGTCGTTGTTACCGGTATGGGTGCTTTAACCTCTTTGGGGGCGGGCGCCGAACACAACTGGAAAAATATCCTGGAATCCAAATCTGGTATCCGGGGTATTGATAGATTTGATGTTTCCGATCTTCCTGCAAAGATTGCAGGGACGATAGAGCCTGGCGACGGCAGCGGCGATACGTTTAACGCCGATGATTTTGTCCCAGCCAAGGATCGTCGCCGCATGGATGATTTCATCATCTATGGACTTTCTGCTGCTGAACAAGCAATTGCGGATTCAGGTTGGGTGCCGTCTTCTGACGAAGATACGTGGCGCACTGGCGTATTGATAGGTTCTGGAATCGGTGGATTACCAGAAATTTCCCGCGGTGCCATCAAGGTCGACGCAGAGAAGAACCCACGTCGTCTGAGCCCATTCTTTATTCCT
Organism: Rhodospirillaceae bacterium UBA4479; assembly: GCA_002389175.1. Classification (GTDB taxonomy): domain Bacteria; phylum Pseudomonadota; class Alphaproteobacteria; order Rhodospirillales; family Casp-alpha2; genus UBA4479. The sequence continues at coordinate 2,595 of DGNZ01000347.1, forward strand.
GCAAGCTTGATCAATCTTGTGTCCGGACATGTATCTATCCGTCACAACTACAAGGGACCAAACCATGCCGTTGTGACAGCATGTTCGACAGGTGCTCATGCCATCGGTGACGCTGCCCGCATTATAATGTGGGATGACGCCGATGTAATGATTGCTGGTGGCGCTGAAGCGGCGATCTGCCGTGTTGGTATTGCAGGTTTCTGTGCTGCAAGGGCACTTTCAACAGGCTTTAACGACGCACCTGAAAAAGGATCACGCCCCTACGACAAAGACCGCGATGGGTTTGTCATGGGCGAAGGTGCGGGTGTTGTCGTTTTGGAAGAATACGAGCATGCCAAAGCGCGCGGTGCAAAAATCTATGCCGAAGTCGTTGGCTATGGCATGTCCGGTGATGCGCATCATATTACGGCACCAGCAGCAGATGGTGACGGTGCGTTCCGTTGCATGAAAGCCGCGTTGAAGCGTGCTGAGATGTCCCCATCGGATATCGATTACGTAAATGCACACGGTACATCCACGCCGCTTGGTGACGAGATTGAACTTCGTGCCGTTGAACGCCTTTTCGAAGGCAATACAGAAGGCATGTCGATGTCTTCAACCAAATCTGCGATTGGTCACCTACTGGGTGCTGCGGGCGCGGTTGAAGCGATTTTTTCGATATTGGCCATCCGCGATAACGTCGCGCCGCCAACATTGAATTTGGACAATCCATCCGTTGAGACGGACATTGATCTGGTGCCGCATCAACCACGTGAGCGTCCGATTCGGGCTGCACTATCTAATTCGTTCGGGTTCGGTGGGACCAACGCGTCCTTGATCTTCCGCGAAGTAGATTAACAGGCCCGGCGGATATGCGCCGCGCACTCATCATTATCTCTATATGTGTCGTGATCCTCGCTGGCGTTACAGCGGGGGCAGGATATTTTTGGCTGAAATCTGCATATCAAACAGCGTCATCGGTACCGGTGGACACGGTTGTCACCATTAAACGCGGCAGTGGCATTGCGGCGATTTCCAATCAACTCAAGAATGATGGCTTGATACCCAACCCCCATGTTTTTCGTTATGGCTTGCGCTTTTTTGATGATCAGCGGCCGCTGCGGGCCGGAGAATATAAAATCATTGCGGGCGCATCGCCTGCCGAAATTGCGCGGATACTCAAAGAAGCAGAGCCAATCACCTATCGCATCACCCTGGCCGAAGGACTGACGAGTTCTGAAATTGTGGATCTGATTCGCGATGATCAGGTATTGGTCGGCGATATTGATGCGGTTTCCGCCGAAGGATCATTGTTGCCCGAGACTTATCATTTTCATCGGGGCGAAACCCGAATGGGCATACTTACCCGCATGACGTCAGCAATGGACAAGGCCTTATCCAAGGCCTGGGATGGACGGCAGGCCAATCTGCCGCTTAAAAGCCAAAAAGACGCACTGATTTTGGCATCTATCGTCGAGAAAGAGACAGGGATTGATAATGAACGTGGACAGGTCGCAGGTGTCTTTATCAATCGAATACGCAAGGGTATGCGCCTGCAATCAGACCCCACGGTAGTCTATGGGATTACGATGGGGGCTGGCCCTTTGGGGCGCGGACTGAAACGAAGCGAGTTAGATGCGAAGACCGATTATAACACCTACCAAATCAATGGATTGCCACCGACCCCAATCGCCAATCCTGGCTTGGCCTCAATCGAAGCCGTCCTGAATCCTGAGGAAACAAAGGCGCTATATTTTGTTGCGGATGGCACCGGGGGACATGTGTTTTCTAAAACACTGTCAGAGCACAACCGGAATGTCCGCGCGTGGCGTAAAATTGAACGCGCACGCAAGAAAAATTAAACGGACTTAAATTTTCTTTGGGCCCTTGGCCATGATCCGGTCAAATATCGAGGCGGGTAGGGCAGATAACATCTTCATCATCAACACCGTCGGCCATGGAAAAGCGATACTGTCTTTTCCTTTCATCAAGCCGGATACAATAATTTTTGCAGCTTGTTCGGCAGGCATAAAAAAGGGCATTGGAAAATCATTCTGATCCGTGATGCGGCTTTTCACAAAGCCTGGATAGATCATGCTCAACCCGACACCATTTTCCCGTAATCCTGGCCTGATCGCGTCGCCCCATGCCTTTACCGCCACTTTACTTGCGGAATAAGCGGGTGCTGTTGGCAATCCCCTAAATCCCGCGAGAGAGCTTACAATGGCAATTCGGCCAACTTTGCGTGAGGTCATTAAGTCTGTTGCTGGCTGCACGGTATTCATCACACCCAGTACATTAGTCTGCATGATGCTTCGTGCCTTGTCGTGATGTGATTGAGACGGCGCGCCGCCACCCGAAATCCCTGCATTGGCTATCACAAGGTCTAGTGGTGCGCGTGCGTCCGCATCGATGGTGAGGTTTTTCATCGCGAGCGAATCCGTCACGTCACACTGCGTAGATATGACGTTCGCGCCCCTTTCAGAAAGCTCACTCGAAACCTGAGAGAGCCGATCCGTATCACGGCCCGTAATGGTTATGAAAACTCCCGGGGCTGCGAGTTCCTTGGCGACGGCAAGACCGATGCCGCTGGAGCCCCCGGTAATGAGCACTGATTGAAAAGATGAAGATGTCATAAGTCTTTATAAGGGCTCAAATCCGCTTTTGCGACGATCAGATTTGATCCAATCAACTTGTCGCAATCCAAAGGCCTCGTTAAAGTCTGCGCGGTTGGTCTATTAAGGAATTTTTTGGTGACACTATCGTCAATGACCGGGTTTGCACGGACAGCAGGAACACATGAAGAGTGGACTTGGTCGTGGGAACTCAAAAGCGTAAATGCCAAGGGCTTGGACGTTCGAACCCGATTGCCAATGGGATTCGATGGTCTTGAAGTTGCGACACGTGGAAATTTGTCGAAGATGTTTAAACGCGGCTCAATTACGGCTGCGCTTACGCTTCAACAATCTGGTGGTGCGACGCGATATCAGATCAATCGACAACACCTGGATGCGCTTATAATCGAAGGCAAAAAAATTGCGCGGGAGAATCCAGATTTTACGCCAGTAACGACAGATGGATTATTGAGTCTTCGGGGCGTCATTGAGGTCGAGGACGATGACGCCGCAGACCAAGAGCCCGCCAGTCTGGAAAAGCTTTTAATCGAATCATTAAATGAAGCGGTGGTGACACTTGCGGATACCCGCGTCGAAGAGGGTGCGCGACTGGCCGTTGTCTTAACTGAATTCATCGATACGCTGGCATCTCTTTTGGACCAAGTCGCAAAAAGTGCGGAGCTACAACCAGACATCATCCGAGAGCGCTTAAAGGCGCAAATTGCTGATATCGTCAGCGATTTCGACACGCTCGATCCAACGCGTTTAGAGCAAGAAGCCGCCATCATTATGACCAAAGCCGATATTCGCGAAGAGTTAGATCGATTTGCCGCACACATTGCGTCCGTTCGTGAAATGATGGCCGAGGGTGGTGCGATTGGCCGACGATTGGACTTTCTATGTCAGGAGTTGAACCGCGAAGCCAATACCATATGCTCAAAAGCCCATGACACGTCGGTGACACGTATTGGGCTTGATATGAAAGCAACCGTTGAGCAATTCCGAGAGCAGGTGCAGAACATTGAGTAGCGCAGACACATCATCTCTTGAGATCCCACGTCGTGGATTAATGTTGGTTTTGTCGTCTCCGTCCGGGGCGGGGAAATCCACAATTTCTCGTGCACTTCTGGCGAAACATGATGATTTGACGATGTCTGTGTCTGCGACCACGCGTCCCATGCGACCGGGCGAAGTTGAGGGGCGTGACTATATCTTTGTAGACACCTCTAATTTCGAAAAGATGGTCGAAGAACGTGAATTTTTAGAGCACGCAAAGGTATTCGATAATTACTACGGGACACCACGCGGGCCCGTCGAAGAATCGCTGCAATCAGGCAAAGATGTCTTGTTCGATGTCGATTGGCAGGGAACACAACAGCTGCGACAGAACGCCCGTGATGACCTCGTTAGTATCTTCATCTTGCCGCCATCCATAGCAGAGCTCGAAAGTCGCCTGTATTCACGGGCACAGGACAGCGAAGAGGTCGTAAAAGGCCGCATGAGCAAAGCGACTTCGGAAATGAGCCATTGGGCCGAATACGATTACATCATCGTCAATCAAGACATCGGCGAGAGCGTTATGCAGGCTGAAGCTATTTTAAAGGCAGAGCGCCTAAAGCGTGAACGCCAAATCGGTATGCTAGATTTTTTACGCGATATGGGCGTCAGTCAGTAAGCGTGTTTTTATAGCATCCGCGCGAGCGCACAGAATTCTTCAATAGTCAGTTCTTCTGCACGTTTGGTTTCTTCGATGCCCGCATCTGCCGGGCTGAGGCCAATCTGTTTCAGTGAACTTCTGAGCATTTTCCGGCGCTGACCGAAAGCGGCCTGCGTTACCTTCTCAAGTTTATGCATTTCAGCTTCTGCAAGCGGCTGGGGTCTTGGGAAAACCTCAATCACAGATGATTCAACTTTGGGCGGTGGGGTGAATGCCCGCCTATCCACACTGAAAAGTGGTCGCGTCTCACATAACCATTGCGTGATGACGGCCAGACGGCCGAACCCCGGTGTCCGAGGCTGGGCGACGATGCGATCCGCAACTTCTTTTTGAAACATCAAGATCATCCGCTCGATATGCGTCAGTGAAGACAACCACTTGATCAGCAGCGGTGTCCCCACGTTATAGGGCAGGTTGGATATCAGGGTGATCGGGGTGTCGGGCAACGCGCTGATATCAAATTTTAGTGCATCGGCTTCGATGATTGTCATGGGTGTGTCAGTGGCTGCGGCCAATTGGTGCATGGCGTCGATGCATCTGGCATCGCGTTCGATCACATGAAGCGATTTTGGTTTGTGCGCCAAGATTGCCCTGGTTAACCCGCCCGGGCCTGGGCCAACTTCAACCACATGCCTGTTTTCTAATGATCCTGCAGCCCGTGCTATGCGATCAGTAAGATTACCATCCAGCAGAAAATGTTGGCCGAGAGACTTGCGCGCATTCAGACCATGTTCGCGAATGACATCGCGCAGGGGTGGTAAGTCATTGAGGTCAGACATGGGACGTCCCCGCGCTTGCGTGACGTAGGGAGGCGATCTCGTCTGCCATTTGAATAGCCGCAAGCAAACTGGTGGGATCTGCGATGCCTTTGTGCGCGATATCAAGTGCCGTGCCATGATCGGGGGACGTGCGGACAATCGACAGGCCCAAGGTCACATTTACGGCGTGATCAAAGTCTAGCGCCTTGATGGGGATCAGGGCCTGGTCATGATACATGCAAATCGCTGCATCATATGTTTGGCGTGCACGTGCGGTGAATAATGCGTCGGGGGGGACGGGGCCCATGATCTCGGCAGTATCCAATTGTCGCAGTTCATCGATGGCCGGTTGAATGGTGGTCGTTTCGTCATCACCCAATGTGCCACCTTCACCCGCGTGGGGGTTCAGACCCGCAATGGCCAATCGTGGGCGTTGGATATTGAAATCCCGTTGCATCGCGGCAATCGTGATCTTCGATTTTTCGACAATCATTTCCGTTGAGAGAATTTCCAGCGCTGTGATCAGCGGCACGTGAACGGTCACCGGCACAACCCTGAGCATAGGGGATGCCAACATCATCACGGGGACGATATTGGGGCCGTCTAAATGCGCCAAATATTCTGTATGACCCGGGTGCGAGAAGTTTGCGCGATATAAGACTTCTTTTTGCAAGGGATTGGTGACCACCGCCGCCGCATGACCATCTTTTGCATAAGTAAAGGCGCGTTTGATTGATTCAATTACAGCCGCAGCATTCTCTGGATCAGGAGCACCTGGCGTGGCTTCGACAGAGCATTCAAGCGGCAGTACTGGCAAAGCACGAGTGAACACACCTGCGCACTCCGAAGGCTCTGTAATGGATGCGATTTCTACATCAAGGCCCAACGATGATGAAATATCTGATAGCCGCTCTGGCGAGTCTAAAACAAAGAAAGGGCGGCCGTTTTTTTCAGCGCTGAGCCACGCTTTTAGCGTTATTTCGCCACCAATCCCCGATGGTTCGCCCATTGTGATTGCACACGGTCGGGTGTCGCTCATCGAATGTCGTATCCCAAAATCAGAGTCTGATTTCAATAAATGCTTCGCGGCGAAGCTTATCTTCGTGCTGCTTCGCCAGCCGTCCCAGACGTTCGTTTAACAACCGAGAGCGAATTTCAGCTCGCGCCTTTTCAAGTGGATCTTCACCCTGATCCGTCTCACGCGAACAAACCATTAGGACAACCACACCATCCGCTGTGCGCATGGGCTGACTGACTTGGTTTGCTTGTAGCGGCGATACCATCTCTTGGAATTGTGGGCTCAATTGAGAAATTTCGAATGTTCCCAAAAATCTGGAAATAGGGCTGCCCGATGTTTTGCTTATGGACTCAAAACCGGTGCAATCATTAATACCAAGCGTCAACTCACGAGCGCGATTGGTTGTTGCCGCAATTTCAGCAGCACCAGCGCCAGGTGGGATTGCCATATGCAATTGCTGTAGTGCGACCTGTACTTTTGGCGGATCAGTGGACAATCCTTTTGCCGTTCTTTGGTCCTGTAAAAGAACGATGTAGACGCCATCATTTGTTGAAACAGGCGAAGAAATCTGGCCAGGAGATAGTTGCTTCACCACGGGGCCAAGGATTGAACCTAGCTCTGGTTCCATGTTCCATCCGAGATCACCGCCACGCTGTGCAGATATGGATTGCGAGAAATTGCGGGCCATTTCAGGCCAGCTTGCACCTGCACCCAATTGCGAATGGATCTGCAAGGCAACAGACTCAACTTCGTTCCGCGTTTTGTCGTCATAGGCTAAGAAAATCTCAGATACCCGATACTCTGGCTCGCCCGACTCGGCTCGCATTTGCGCGATAATGTCTTCTACTTCTTGATCTGAAACGTTAATCAAACCGCGGAATACCGTTTGTATAACGGTAACCCAAGCGGCTTCTGCGCGCACTTGATCTTCTAGGGTGAATGGATCAATGCCTCTGGATTCCAAGAAATTCACCATGCCGCCAGCAGGCATACTGGCGCGTTTTTCCATACGATTGATTTCTGACTGGATATTAGAATCAGGGATTTCCAGTTCCAGGCGCTCCGCTTCTTGCAGGTGAAGCTTTTCGACAATAAGGCGTCGGAGAACATCAGGAGCAATGCGTTGTTGGGTCTCTTGGTTTCTTTGCAGGTTCGAAAACGCGATAACGAGTTCAATCCGCTGTGAAAGGTCATAAATTGAGATAACATCGTCATTAACGACAGCCGCAATATTTAGCGTTGCCTGTGAATGGCCTTCATTCGTGCTTACGAAAAGGCAAGAAATGCTGATGACAAATGAAAATGCCAGTTTTCGAAAAAGCTTATCTGGAAAATTGCTGGAAACGGTCATCGCCAATGTTGCTCATCCAATTCAATTAAGGACGCCCGTTGTAAACTCACCAAGTGTCTTCAGTACAATGGTGAATGTAATACGATCTTCTGGGCGTAGGTCACGATCTTCGAAGAAGGACCGGGATAACTGCGATGTAAACTTAACACACTCATTTTCATAGACAACTTGTAGCCCAAGTGATCGTAAATCTGCATCCTCAATATCGTATAGAGATGAGAAATTAGTACTCAGATTTTCATTAATCTGAGACGATAAAGATGTTCTCAGCTCTTCGCGTCCCTTGAATTCACTACCGGGTTGCTGGCCAATGAAAATATAACTCGCATCCGCTCTTAATGCTTTAGGGCCGATGGTTCCTGTTAATTCATTCCGTTGAATACTTGCATCGTCAGAGGTCAACTGTGTGCGATAAGTAATGTCGGCAAATTGGTTTGGCCTGAAATGAACCCGCCCGATTATATCTGAGAATTTATCACTGAGACCAGTTCCGGGTCCAAAATTTGAGTCTTCACGCGGGCGGTAAACTTGACCGAGAAAGAAGCTTGCGCTCCCTTCTTTTTTACCCGTGACGATCCAATTCATGCCGTAACTAACCCGAGTGCCCCCTTCGATCCGATCCAAACCATCAAACAAATTGTCACTCAGAAGGTTAGTTTCATCGAATTCAATCTCAGGACTGTCCTCGTTGGGAATTAAAGAGCTGGAGCCTACATTCGGTGCTGCGACGACTTTTACGATCGGTTCCAGCGTGTTGTTAAACGTCGTGCCTGGTCGAATAAGTGGCAGTCGCCATGACAAGGATGCACGGGGCAGGATCCTGCCAGCGGCACCAGTGAATTCGGTACCATCACTTTGTGACACATTTGACGAATGGTAAGCATCTGCCGCCAACGAAACGGATGCATTATACAGCTCGCCGTAGTTGCCGCGAAACGGCCTATCCCAGCGTGGACGTAAAGAAATACGACGCGTGCTTACTTCGTCTGAATTCCGAACGAGGTTCATAGCATTAAAATCAAAGGATGAAATGCCGCCAGCACGATCACGATTACCAACGTAATTGAAATCATAAATCGGTAGCACGATGGGGGAATCCCGACTCTCAGAATTACTTCTCAGATCGTCAAACGCGTACGCATTTACGGTTTGATAGTTCTTGCCTTTGAAACCTTCAAGATAAGCTCTGGAAACGAGAACAGACTCCGTATCAAACCCATATCGGCGAGAGTAGGTATCATCAGACGCGGTTTCGATATCAAGACCAGCGCGCCAGGTTTTGTTTAAATGATATTCTGTTTCTAGGTTTATGTACCCGCGCTTACCCCTGTCAGGGTCGTCAAAAACAAAACTTCCGTTCGCACGAATTTGGCCTTTCGTGAAGTTTTTATTGTATTCCAAAATAGCGCCTGAGCCGCCATCGGTGGTAACCAGCGGTGTGAAGGTCGCATCTTGGTATTCATCTATTGCCCAGAAATACGGTGTCTGAATCCTGAATCCGAGCTCTGATGAGTTGGAGTAACTAGGGGCCAATAAACCCGATCTACGTTTAACCGTTGGGTCAGGTTGGCTTAGATAAGGTGTGTACGCGACGGGCACACCAAATACTTCTAGCCAAGCGTCCCGGTATTCAACGCGTTTTTCTTCTGAATTGTGAATGACCCGCACGGCCTTCAACTGCCACATCGGGGCCGCACTTGGGTCGTCTTCACACAGATTACACGGGGAATAAACCGCATTACGAACTTCGGTTTTGACACCATTGGAACGTCTGGCACCAGAACCAGCGACACGTGAACGATCCGACAGAACAAGTCCAATGTTATAGATGACCCCGTCTTTTAGGTCTCCTGTGATATCAAAACGCTCACCCAATAAGACTTCACCGGTGCTATCGGTAAGGGATGCATTCCCGATGGCTTGAACAATGTCGGTTTTTTGGTTGTAGATGACTTTGTCAGCAATCAGCAATCGGTCTCCATACGAAATTTGGACATTTCCGGTTGCTGTGATTAGACCTAATTCCCGATCATACGTCATGGAGTCAGCAGCTAAATCTGCGGGTACCGTATTCTCGTCCTGCTGCGACTTGGGGGTAGCGTTAAACAAACCAGAAGATGGGGCAAATAAGCCCTTACTCGGCTCTTCACGGACAAAGCCTAATTTTTCGGAATTTGTCTTAACTGAAGGATCAGGCGTTTGATTTTGGGTTTGCCCAGATGGTTGAGGTTGAGTTGGGCGCGTTTCAAGATTTTGTGTGGTCGTGAGACGCCTGTTCGGGTCGTTGAAAAGTGTTCCAAGCGGTCGCGACGTATCTGGTTCGTGAGACCGTGTTGAATTTACCGTAGGTCTTTGCTGTTGAGACGTCGTGCGTAAAGGGTTTTGCGCCCAATTTTGTGGCAGCACAGACGAAGAGCCAGTCGCAGAAGATTCAGGCACATTTATAAGCGACCCGAGTGGGCGTTGGGTATTTGATTCGGCGCTGGACGTGTATTGAGTAGGGCTGGGTTGAGCGTCACCTAAAGGTTGATGAGTAGGCAAAACCGAACCAACGCGGGATTGAGAACTTTGGGACGTATCAATCAGCACACCCAATGGGCGTAAGGATTGTTGAGCGGCCGCTGCTCCAATGGTGCAGGCCAGTAAGGCAACAGCAATTGGAAGCGCAGACGTCAGCGCGGATGATAATCGTCGATTCCGCACCTTATCCGTCCTCTAAATGAAGTAACATGCCGAGTCCCAGTAATGTCGCAATGCCTGATGGCGTCCATGCCGCCAGTGTTACCGGGATACTATCGGAAAGTCCCAGCGCGTAAACGACATCAGAGAAGAAATATAACAAAAACCCGGTCAATACGCCCATTGAAACAATAAATG
>DGNZ01000028.1 GCA_002389175.1 Rhodospirillaceae bacterium UBA4479
AACACGACGGTGTCACCGACATCAAAATCTTCAAAATCCAGGTTTTGTTTGTTCATTTTGGTAACTAAATCACGCCGATTTGACGCTGCTTAGTTTCCGCAACAACAGGGACGGACGACGGGTATGCCGGAGTGCGACGGTTTCGTATTGATCACCAAAAACTTCCAGAAACTCTCGTACAGCAACGGTTTCGCCTGGGTATTCCTCTTCGTTCCACTGATCAAAGGCGATCATGCCACCGACCGACAAACGGGGATGAATGGCTTCCAAAACGACTTTCGTTCCCTCGTACAAATCGAGATCACAATAAACCAGAGAAAACGAGAGCGATGGATCATCTGCCAAAACCTGTGACACTGTTTGCTCCACCAATCCTTGATGGATGACCACATCATCCTGCATCTCATAAAGTTCGAGAACGGCCATCAATTCATCTAGCGACCCTCGATACATGCCGTGGTTTGCCGCAGCAGCACCGTCCTCTCCCGAAAAGGCCGAAAGTCCATCAAAACTATCGAAACAGTGGACCAGTTTCGGTCCGAAATTATCGTATATTTTCAGAAGTTTGGCGAAAAGAAGAAGGTTGGCGCCGCGCCAGGATCCGAATTCCGCAATATGGCCCGGCACATCTAGTGTGTCCCGCAGAATATCTGCATTCGCCATATAGCGCGCCAAGTTCCCTAGGCCCGCATATAGTGGCCAATGATCAATGACGGACCACAGTTCTGCCGCCCCCTTCGTCTCTGAGAATGTCTTTCTACGCTCTAAATATCGCGCGTCCGAAGTTTGGTTTTTCATTGGTCCACTTGTGTTGACTGGAAATGAGAGACGTTTGGAAAAACGTGAAGCACCCTTTCTTTCCTCGCTGCCGCCATCACGGTGAAATTCACCGCGCTCAGAATGGGTCTCCTAAAGTCGCGAGGGTCAAAGCGTTGAGTCAAAGAGCAGACCCGGCCCCGGCAACATATCGAATCGCCTTGAGAGTTGCAGACGCCGACATCCATGCATACGTTCGGATGAAGCGCCCCGAAAGGCGAAGCATGCCGATCAATCATTTTAAACATGCCTTTTTTTAATAGATGTTCACGCGATGAACGTCAATTTATTTTTCATCAATCAGGCCGTGTGCGACCCAGGATAAAGAGGTGATAATACATTTACTTGGACTAATTTTTCTGTTCTCCTTTGGGCCACAGAAACCTTATGATAGATCGATTTGGGCTGCTTTTCTGAAGGTCCATCAACGTCCGAAAGAGAGTGGCATTTGCGTCTTCTGTTTTGCGCTACAGACCCAGGTGGATCCGCCTGCCTAGCGCCGGTGGTCAAGCTAGCACTCAAGAACCATGATATCGTTGTTCTGGCGTCTGAGATCACCAAAAGATTATTCCATCAAGGCGGCATCGACAGTGAGATTATAGATTGCGAAACTGTTGATGAGGCTGCCGAACTTCTAAAACGACTGCAACCGGACGCCGCAATCCTCGGCACCGCGGCACCAGAGCGCGCCGAGTCGAAACTGACCATCGCAGCGCGTAATTTGGGTATCTGGACAGTTGCAGTCCTTGACGAATGGTATCGTTATCAAATTCGTTTCGGCCAAGAAGATGGAACGATGACTCACGTTCCGGACGTTATTTGCATGCAGGACGATCTCGCCGTTACCGAAGCTATTGCAGAGGGCGTTCCGGCATCGGCAATCCGCATCACAGGCAGCCCATCTCTTGCCATTTATGCCGACACCGCCGAAAATCTACTTTTGCAAGCTGTGCCAAGTATCCTCACTGATGATGGGCAAAGCATTAGGCTTTTATTTATTTCCGAGCGGATTGCCAAAGGGCATGGTCGTTCACCTGGCGAAAGCGGTTTCATCGGACCCTATTGCGGCTTTACAGAGGAAACCGTGCGAAATGACATCGCCGACGCCCTGGGTAAGATCGACGTCAATGTACGTGTGCTGGAAAAATTGCATCCACACGAGAGCAATATTCCCCCGCCGCCAGATAATATCCAATCGAATACAACTTGGCAGTCGATCACGGACGAAGAGCCACTTGGTATGATTTTAGCGCATAGTGATGTTGTCGTTGGCATGCAATCAGTCGCGCTTTTGGAAGCGACCCTTTTCGGCCATCGTCCGATTTCTTATCAACCGGGGTTGATCGGCATCGACACATGCACAGCCGCGCGAACTGGGCTTGCTGTGGCGGTCAGAGATTTTGACTGCCTGCGTGAAAACCTGGAAATTGTTATCAAATCTGGGCAAGGAACCCGTGTGCCAATTTCATTGCGCCCCGGCTTCGCCTGTCCTACAGCATCTGAGCGTGTCCTGCAGGCTGCGCTGGAGCGCGCAGACGAAGTTGCCGAATAAGGATAAACGAATGCCGAAAATCATTGCTGCAGCCGTCGTTCGAATGGGGTCGTCTCGGCTGCCTGGCAAAACACTCATGGAAGTTGCGGGGAAGCCCTTGTTGGGGCATTTGCTTGACCGGCTAAAGCAATGCGAAACATTGGACGGCATTGTCGTTGCAACCACCATCAAAGAAGCCGATGATGCCATCGCCTACTTTTGCCAGAATAATAGTATGCCATGCTTTCGTGGCAGCGAAGATGACGTCTTAGAGCGGATGGTCGGCGCCTACCAAATGCTGGGCGCAGAAATAGGGGTCGAGGCGTTTGGCGACGGGCCGTTGATTGACCCTGCCGTGGTTGATCGGATCGTCAATGCGTATCTTAATGCCGATGGCGCTTATCACCTCGTTGGTAATGATATGAAAACAACCTATCCACCAGGGATGGATGTCGAGGCTTTCGATATTGACGCACTTGAAGACGCTGATCGTCGCGCCACTGCCCCATCAATCCGCGAACACGGCACCGGATACATCCGGCAAAACCCAGACATCTATCGTTTGCTAAACCTCGAAGCCTCCGGCTTGGAGCGACGGCCTGATCTGACGATTGAGGTAGATACAGATGAGGATTTTGAGGTCATCCGCGCCATCATTGAGCACTTTCATCCGCGAAACAATTATAGCTTGGCAGAAATCATCTCATTTCTAGACGCCAACCCTGACATCGCCACCATAAATAAAGATGTTCATCGACGCTGGAAGCAATACCGTCAAGACGATGACTGATCGTAAACCCCTGCGTGCCGCAATAATCGGTCCTGGCCGAATAGCCGGTCGGCATGGGCGCCTTGACGCAGCGGCGTCTCTGCCGATCACAACACACGCCCACGCCATTTCGTCGGATGGGCGATTTGCGCTTACCGCCGTCGTCGGCCCGGACCGGTGTGAGACTGAAGCACTTGCTAATAATTGGGGCGTCGAAACCGTTTTCGATGATCTGGGCACATTTCTCGATGATTTCAAATGTGACTTAATAACCATCGCGTCGCCCGATCACACCCATGCGGATATCATCTGCCGGATCCTTGCATCGCCTCGGCCGCCGGCGCTCATCGTTGTCGAAAAACCTGTCTGCATAAATGAAGCCGAGCTTAAACTGATCACCAAGGCCATCACTGAAGCACCCGCTAAGCGCGTCGTTGTGAATCAGTCGCTGCGCTTCAGTCCGCCCTTTGAAACCGTAAAGGATATTCTCAGCAGCGGAAACCTCGGCCCGGTATTGCAAGCCAGATGGGTCTATTATGGCGGCTGGATACACAACGGCATTCACATGCTTGATATCCAATCACGTATTTT
>DGNZ01000375.1 GCA_002389175.1 Rhodospirillaceae bacterium UBA4479
ATGAAATCCGATGATCTCCAGATCATCAGCATGGATGACGTTTTGGAAACCGGTCAGGTTCGAGACGAAAATATTATCGCCATGGCAGATGATATCGATAAGGACGTAGTCGCCTGCATCATTTACACGTCCGGCACCGGCGGCACGCCAAAAGGTGTGATGCTCCATCATGGTGCCATTCTGCATAATTGCCGCGGAGCGATTGAGGCCCTGGCCGACCTGGAAATCGAACGCGAAGTCTTCTTGTCCTTCCTGCCGCTCAGCCATTCTTATGAGCATACGGCGGGACTTTATTTCCCCATCTCCATCGGCGGTGAGATTTATTACGCCGAAGGGGTTGAGGCGCTTTCATCTAACATGCTCGAAGCCCGCCCCACCATCATGACGGCCGTTCCCCGACTCTACGAAGTGCTGTATCAAAAAATCACCACCGGGGTCGCCAAGGCCGGTGGCCTGAAACAGAAAATGTTCGAAAAAACCCGCCAGTTGGGTGCGAAGCGATATCACGACGGCCGCCTGGGTCTCATCGATAGCATTATCGATTGTATTCTGGATAAATTGGTCCGCGAAAAAGTCCGCGGTCGCTTTGGTGGCCGCCTGAAGGCCTTGGTATCAGGCGGTGCACCGCTCAACCCGGATATTGGAATGTTCTTTACGTCACTGGGCCTCCGCATCCTGCAAGGGTATGGACAGACAGAGTCAGCCCCACTGATTTCAGTCAACCGCGCACCGAGCTTGCGGCTTCACACAGTTGGTCCAGCCGTCCGCGATACCGAAGTCAAAATTGCCGAGGATGGCGAAATCGTCGTGCGCGGTGAGTTGGTTATGAAAGGCTATTGGAACAACGATAAAGCAACCAAAGAGACGATTAAGGACGGCTGGCTGCATACCGGAGATGTCGGCCATATCGATGAAAACGGCCACATCGTGATCACAGACCGCAAAAAAGATATCATCGTCAATTCGGGTGGCGACAACATCGCCCCTCAACGCATCGAAGGTATCTTGAACGCTGAGACAGAAATCAACCAGACCATGGTCTATGGCGATAAGCGCCCGCATTTGGTTGCCGTCATCGCGCCAGATCCAGACTGGATGCGCGATTGGGCAAAAAAGAATAATAAGCCAAATGATTTGGCGGTCCTTGCCGATGACAAAGAATTTCATTCCGCGCTTGCCCCTGCGATTGGTCGCGTGAACAAGGCCGTGAACAACATCGAAAAGGTGCGCCGATTCATCATTGCGCACGAGGCGTTCACGGTGGAAAACGAACAGATGACCCCAACCATGAAAGTGCGGCGCCATGTGGTGAAGGAAATTTATGGGGATCGATTAGAAGCGCTCTACGGTTAGATAATTCCCTTGGCACGTTCGCGCCGTGAAATGTAAATCCCAGCAGATGCAATGACTGCAATCCCCGCCCACGTAAATTCGTCGGGGAAATCATCAAACCAGAAATACCCAATCGCGACGGCAGAAATCATTTCGAAATACCCAAAGGGGGCCAGAAAAGACGCGGGCGCATAATCAAAGGCACGGACGACAAGCCAGTGTCCGATGATCGCCGCCGCAATCAATATCCCCAGCAACAGCCAAGCATCCGTCGTTGGTGTGCTCCAACTGCTTGGTACGAATACCGCTAGAACAACGGTTCCGACCAATGATTGATAGAACACTGTGAACCATGGGTCGCTCTGCCCTTTGAGCTTTCGGGTCAGCAAGTTGAATAATGCAAAGCAAACACTCGCAATCAGAACGTAATAGATACCCGTCGGGACTTCATCGAAGCCAGGACGGATGATCAGCAATGATCCCGCAAATCCGATAATCACGGCTGTGAACCGCTTGATACCAACGCTTTCTTTTAGAATTAGTGGCGCCATTGCTGTCATCAGAAACGGATAGACAAAGTAGACCGCCAACGCGTCAGCGATTGGCATCGTTTCGATAGCCGAAAAATATAGAACCGTCGCCGCAGCAAGAAACATCGCCCGTAATATCTGCAGGCTCGCACCTGGCGCCCATAATTGACGAATGTTTGCGGGCCGAAGCAGCATAGGTGACAGAACCAGCGCGGCTAAAGAGAACCGCGCCCATGCAACAAGCACAGGCGCATATCCCAATTCGCTTAACTGCTTGGCTGCCCCATCCATGAACGGAATGACGGCAAACCCTGCAATCAGAAAAAGCGCGCCCTTTCTGTAATCCATGCCGTGCGCGTCCGACACGTTATGCGTCGGCGTTCAAAAATGGTTTCACGTGAGACAACACGGCCTCTGGTGCTTCTTCGGGAATAAAATGTCCACTTTCAGCGACGGCCTGACCCGTCACTTCTGCGGCACACCAGGCGCGCCAAATGTCCAAGGGGCTTTTTGACTTTGGGCCGCCATTCGCGCGTGCACCACCCCATAAGCACATGACCGGGCATTGGATTTTCTTGCCCGCTTCTTTGTCCGCTTGATCATGGGCATCGTCACAGGTGGCCCCCGCGCGATAATCTTCGCACGTGCCGCGAATGACGTCAGGGTTACGATAGGCGCGTTTGTATTCGTCCAATGCATCCGGATCGAATTCAAACCCATCTGCGGCCCAGGACGTCAGCAATGCCTCTAGCCAAAAATCAGGGTCCCCCCCGATCATACGTTCGGGCTGCGGTGCTGGCTGCGCCAAGAACGTCCAATGGAAACCGCCCATAGCGCGTTTTTTATCTGTACCCAACCACATGTCATGTGTGGGGACAACATCAAGCGAGACATATCGCGTCACACGTTCAGGGAAATCCAATGCCGTGCGATAACCAACGCGGGCACCTCGGTCATGGCTGAGAATGGCAAATTTTTCGAACCCCAGATGCGTCATCAATGCAGCGACATCAGCTGCCATGGTCCGCTTTGAATAGGCCATGTGATCAGTGTCTGAGGGCGGGCAATCGCTGTCACCATAACCACGGGTATCGAACACGACGACAGTGTGGGAATCGGTCAACGCTGGTGCGATGTGCCGCCACATAATGTGCGTCTGTGGATATCCATGAAGTAGCACGACCGCAGGTCCCTGCCCGCCCACATGCACATTCAGACCAACACCGTTAACCGTAATCCGTTGGTTTTCAAACCCTTCAAACATACTCGCATCCTTTTCTATGCATCATCACTTGATCATCTGATACCTGTTTACTTATCATTTAGGAAATGAA
>DGNZ01000365.1 GCA_002389175.1 Rhodospirillaceae bacterium UBA4479
GGTTCTCCCAAAAGTCGACGGAGAACATCCAACTAAACCTAATTATTGGGGAGAAAGCTATGAAAATCAAGGTAATCGCAACGGCTCTCGCAGTCGTAGCGCTGGGCGTCAGCTCTGCAGCCGCAGATATTTTGGACACGATTAAAGACCGGGGAACACTAATTGTTGGCGTGAAAGCTGACTACAAACCCTACGGCTTTCTGGATACATCCGGTGCCATCATCGGCATCGAGCCTGATTTGGCACAAGACGTCGCAAATAAGCTTGGCGTTGCGATAGAATTTGTGCCGGTTGTCAGCTCTAACCGGATGCAGTTTTTGGAACAGGGTAAAATTGATCTGATGATCGCCACGATGACTGATAAGCCGGATCGCCGTGAGGTAGTTCTGATCCCAGAGCCAAACTATTATTCTTCTGGCACCAACATTCTTGCGCTTAAAAGCCTCGGACTGAAAGACTGGGAAGATCTACGCGGCAAGCCAGTTTGCGGAATTCAAGGCGCCTTCTACAATAAAGCAACGTCGCAAAACTATGGCGCTGAAATTGTAGCGTTTAAAGGTACAGCAGAAGCTTATTCCGCCCTCAAAGGCGGCAACTGCGCTGCGTTCGTTTATGATGATAGCGCAATTGTAGCCAAAGCCGCCGATCCGGATTGGGCCGACTACGAAATGCCGCTAAAAACTATTGACGACGCACCGTGGGGCTTGGCAGTTGCATTGGGTGAGCAAGCCTTTGCGGACCTTATGAGCGAAATGATCATTGATTGGCATAAAACGGGCCGCATCCTTGCGCTTGAGACGAAATGGGGTGTTGAAAACACACCGTTCGCTAAGGCCATGCACGACAAATTTAAGTAAACGCGGGGCTGGGCGAAGCCATCAGGTTTCGCCCAGTCAAGTCTTCTGACGGAGAAATCGGTATGGACTTCGTTTTTGATTGGTTCCGCGTCCTTTATCAAGAGACGGGAATAAACCTGCCATTCCTCTACGACGAATACGATAGAAACCGCATGATCGACGGTTTCTTCACAACGGTTTGGCTGTCTATGGTATGCCTGTTTTTTTCGGTAATCATCGGCATCATCGGTGCTTGGCTGCAGGGGTCTTCGTTCAAATGGACTCGGCGGATCATCAACAGCTACATCCAAATTTTCCGTAATACGCCTCCTTTGGTGCAGCTCTACTTTTTTTATTTTGCCATCGGAACTTTGTTGCCCCGGATCGAGAATGATTGGGGTGGGCAATCACCAATCTTGGGAAGTTTCGCATGGGCCGCCATTTCACTTTCCTTCTTTGCGGGTGCCTTCAACGTCGAAATTTTTCGTTCAGGCATCGAAGCTGTGCCCAAATCCACCGTAGAGGCCGCCGAGGCGCTTGGCTTCTCAAAATTGCAAATCTACCGCGAGATCACACTGCCATTGGCCTTCCGCGTGGTATTACCTGCGCTGAACAACAATCTCGTCAACCTCGTAAAAACCACCACGCTGGCCTATGCGATTGCCGTGCCTGAGATGCTGTACGAAGCCAACCAAATTTGGTCAGACAATGTCAACGTTACAGAGATGATGGTCTTTTTGCTGCTAGCCTATTTCGTACTCGTCGGTGTCTTAGTTGGTGGCATGAACCGGTGGGAGCGGGCGATGAAAATTCCGGGGTATGGTGGATGATGTACAAAACTGATCTGCCGGTGATGTTGCCCGTCAAACCCCGCGAACCTGAGCCATTTCTGAGCCTAACTCCTTGGCATATGTTGGCGATCGCTCTCCTAACCATTATCGGACCGTCTATCGCTTTCGCGCAATCGGGTAGCGAGGCGCAATCGCCACTTGCAGTATTAATGAACTGGGCACCGCTGCTACTGAAAGGATTCATCTTCAACCTAGTCATCTCAATCAGCGCTATGGCACTGGGCACGGTGGTTGGGGCGATGCTTGGGCTGTGTCAAATATCACTGCTGGCCGTCACGCGCCATAGCTCGTGGTTCGTGACCCAGTTTTTCCGCAACGCGCCTTGGTTGGTTCTGCTGTTTTTTGCGATGTTCTTGCTGCCGTTTGAGATCAAATTTTTCAGTCTCACAATTCCGTTCCCGGACTGGTTCAAGGCAATTCTGGGCCTGTCGCTTCCAGTCATGGCTAACGTCTCCGAAATTGTGCGCGGCGCGGTTAGATCGCTGCCCAGCGGTCAGTGGGAAGCCGCCGAAAGCCTTGCCTACACGCGCCTTCAGACACTATGGCTGATCATCATACCCCAGTGCGTCAAGCGGATGCTCCCACCCTGGATGAATCTCTATTCCATCCTGACTATGGCGACTGTACTTGCGTCTATCGTTGGTGTGAACGAAGTGATGACTTTGACCGGACAGGCTTTGGCCTCCGAGGGAGGTCGCCCAGATTTGCTAGCCCCGTTCTATGGCTTTGTCTTGCTTCTATTTTTTATCTACTGCTATCCGATTGCGCGGTTCACCGTGTGGTTGGAGAAAAAATATGCCGTAATAACTTAAGGATTTGAAATGAGTTGGACACCCGCTGAGCCGATGATCTCACTAAGAGATGTGCATAAGTCCTTTGGCGATCTGAAGGTGCTGAAGGGTATCTCACTTGACGTCATGAAGGGTGATGTCATCTGCATAATTGGGCCGTCAGGCTCTGGGAAGTCGACTTTGATTCGCTGCATAAATGCTCTCAATGACATTCAGAAAGGCTCCATCAAAGTCGAAGGTCAGGAAGTAAATGACCCGAAGCTCGACAAGTTAGAGTTGCGCAAAAAAGTGGGAATGGTGTTTCAGCAATACAATCTGTTCCCACACAAAACTGCCTTGCAGAATGTTATGATGGCCCCTGTCCGTGTGTTGGGGCAAGACAAGGTCAAGGCCGAAGAAGCGGCGCGAGCTTTGATCAAGAAAGTGCGGCTCGAGGGCAAAGAAGATGCCTATCCGGGTGAACTTTCAGGTGGTCAACAACAGCGTGTGGCAATCGCTCGCTCACTAGCCATGCAGCCTGATGTGATTTTGTTTGACGAAGTCACAGCAGCGCTCGATCCTGAGACCGTTGGAGAAGTGTTGCAGACCATCAAAAATCTCGCAGAGGATGGCATGACGTGTATACTAGTGACGCATGAAATGGGGTTTGCCCGCGAAGTTGCCGATCATATCTATTTCACTGACCGGGGAGTTATCGTCGAACATGGTCCACCAGAGACCTTCTTTAAGAACGCGCAGGACTCACGGACCAAAGAATTCCTCAGCCAAATCTTGTAGCCCAAAATGGGTGCTGTCAGACAAAGCGAGCTTGAGCTGTGCAGGGTAGTTTTGCAACCTCGCCATATGACAAACCCTCCCCATTTAGGTACTTTAAAAC
>DGNZ01000176.1 GCA_002389175.1 Rhodospirillaceae bacterium UBA4479
GTGCCATCTGGCAGATGGGTATGGTCGTGATCGTGCTCGTACACCGCCAATGTGGTGGCCGCACGGGCCCCGAACAGGCGACGATATTCATCACTGGATGCGACGTCTGTCGGTGTGCCCTGGCAGCAAATATGGCCGTTCAGGCAGACAACCCGGTCGGTCGCGGCCATCACGACGTGCAGATCATGAGAAATCAGCAAGATTCCACATTGCAAATCATCGCGGATTTTCTGAATGAGATCGTAAAGGGCGATTTCACCAGCAAAATCAACCCCTTGTACAGGTTCATCCAAGACCAAAAGGTCGGGTTTGCGGGCCATGGCACGGGCCAGCATGACGCGTTGGAACTCGCCCCCCGACAGGTTTCGAACCTCGGCCTTGGCCAGATGCTCAACCCCTGTGGCGGTCATGGCACCCTCGGCGTCAGATTTGGTGATGCCCCCTGTTAAGTGCATGAAACGTGCAACGGTCAGGGGCAATGTCCAATCGATGGCGATCTTTTGCGGCACATACCCGATGGTCAGTTTTGGTCGGCGTGTCGCGGTGCCCTCAGTAGGGGCTAAAACACCCAGTGCCATCTTGGCCGTGGTCGATTTCCCAGAACCATTGGGGCCGATCAACGTCACAATCTCGCCAGATTGGACGCCAAAATCGACGCCACGCACCAGCCATTTGTCACCGCGCTCAACCCCCGCGTTATTCAGCGAGATAAGATAATCAAAAGGTTTATTCATAATAGTTTAAAAGCTTTTGTTAACGTAATTTATTAATAGCGTGCTTGACCGAACAACCAAGGCTCGATATATCCAAATGATGTAATGTAATATTATAACATTAACAGGATGATCGATACGATGAAAGCCTTAATGTGCGCCATTTCCGGTGTATTTGGACTGATGACACTGGTGTTTACGACAGATTTGCGGGCCGAACTTCGTGTGGTGGCCTCAATCAATCCCATTCACTCATTGGTTTCGGCAGTGATGGATGGTGTTGGGACGCCTGATCTGATCATGTCGGGCGCGGGATCGCCGCATTCCTATGCGCTGCGCCCGTCGCAGGCGCGGGCACTACAAAATGCAGATGTGATTTTTTGGGTTGGGTCCGAACTTGAACAATTTTTGACAAAAGCCATAACGACAACGGGCCAGAACGCTCGTTCTGTGGCGTTGATTGATAGTGAGGGCATGGCCCGCCGCCCTTTTAGAGAGCACCACAATGATCATGCCGACACAGAAAAAGAACATGATCACAAAAAGCATGACCACGAGGGCCATAAGCATGAGGAACATAAACACGAAGAACATGGACATGAGGGGCATAGGCATGATTCTGACACCACGGACCCGCATATCTGGTTAGATCCCATGAATGCCAAGGTGATGGTCAGTGCCATCGCCGATGCCTTGTCCAAAGCTGATCCATCTAACGCTGACCGATATCGCGACAATGCGGCACACCTATCGGATCGCCTTGATCAGCTTGCAGCGGACATTGCCGACCAAATTAAAGAGGTCAAAGACCAAAAATACATCGTGTTTCACGATGCCTATCAATACTTTGAAGCGCACTTTGGGATGCAATCTGCGGGATCGATTACGGTCAATCCCGACACCATGCCGGGGGCAGAGCATCTGCGGCATATTAAACAAAAAGTCGCAATCCTGGGCGCCACATGTGTATTTTCTGAACCCCAATTCAAACCCAAGCTGGTACAGCTAGTGGTTGAGGGCACCGCAGCAAAATCAAGTGTGCTCGATCCCTTGGGGGCCCATTTATCACCGGGACCGGAGCAGTATTTTCAGCTGATGCAGGATATGGCGTCGTCCATGGGGGGCTGTCTGTCCGCGCGATGACGTGCCCGCGTAAAACAAGCCTTCTGAATCGTTTTTCCCGCACACGGATGTGGTTTTCCGAGGGTGCCATTTTGGAAGCATTTTAAGGATACTCTGAAACAACAAATCACGTCGTAATCGATTTATAAGAGTGTCTAAAAAATGCCTGCAACGAACTTCTGCAAAACCTGTAATCTTCCTGGTATCGGTGAAAACTATACCCATGCCATTGTGTGGCCCGCACAGCGGCACATGATGAAGAAAATCGTGAACTTTATTCAAGATCAAGGGACTGCATTCGAAGCCGAAAAAGAAAATGGGTTCATTGTCATCGATACGGACCATTCAGATACGTTTGTTGCAGACCTCAGTGGCGCCTTAACAACAGTCGAAGCCAATGACACACGTGTCCTGTTGTGTAACTCAAAAACGCCCCCTCTTGGCGCATTCAAAGACGTCGTTAGCCTGTCGCATCTTGTTGATCGTATTAACAGTCGATGGCTGATATCGATGTTGGAAGAACAACGCTATGTTTCTTACGCGCAACCCATTGTCTCTGCTGATGGAAATTGGGACACGGTTGGTCATGAGTTTTTGCTGCGCGGTCACGATCCCGATGGGCAGTTGATCATGCCTGATACTTTATTTGGCGCGGCCAAAGATCCGCAGTTACTGTTTAATTTGGATCGGTCGGCACGTATCTG
This sequence comes from Rhodospirillaceae bacterium UBA4479, assembly GCA_002389175.1. Lineage (GTDB taxonomy): Bacteria > Pseudomonadota > Alphaproteobacteria > Rhodospirillales > Casp-alpha2 > UBA4479. The sequence continues at coordinate 2,540 of DGNZ01000176.1, forward strand.
TGCGATTGAAACCGCCGCCAAGATGGGTGGTGACGGTGATGTGTTCGTTAATTTTTTGCCAGGTTCCGTTTATGATCCACAAGTTTGCCTGCGGACCACGGTTAAGGCAGCCGAAGAGCACGGCGTCGCCCACGAGAGAATCGTGATCGAAATTGTCGAAAGCCATCAAATCGATGATACCGAACACTTAAGAAACATTGTCGACTTCTATCGGTCCGTTGGTTTTCGTGTTGCCTTGGATGATTTCGGGACCGGCTTTAATAACTTGGACATGTATATCGCGCTCGATCCTGATTTCGTGAAATTGGATAAATCTCTGACCATGAACTTGACGGATGATGACCCCCGCCTGGGCATGGTCAAAGGCATTGTCCGGACGGCGCATTCATCCAAAATCAATGTCATTGCCGAAGGTATCGAAACCGCCAACAACGCACGCGTTGTGTCTGACTGTGGTGTTGACCGCATGCAGGGCTATTTCTTTGGACGCCCAGCCCCGGTTCAAGATCTCGCCGCATAAGTAACCGAACTTCAATAAATCTATGCGTTGATTGCATACTCTGACAGTTTCTCGATGTGGCCTCTGGCTGCTTTTGCGCGAGTAAAATTCGATGTATATAACGCCATGCGATTTTTTCTGATCCGTTTTTTAGCAATGCTTGCTGTGCTCGGTGCATTGACCCTATCGATGCCTGCATCGGCGGGGACGTGGAGGGTAAATGTCGAAAACGACCGCATCGCCAACACGGATCGGCATTATAGCAATGGTTTCCGTTTGGGCTGGGTGTCGGACAAGACCGATGGCTCTGACCTGCCAGAAGTCCGCGATGTTCTTAATTTTTTGTATCCGCTGGCAGATGTACGGGCCGGTCGTGTGGGGCTTGAGCTTGGTCACAATATATTTACACCCGGCGATACCGAAGCCCGACAACTTATTAGCAATGATCGCCCATATGCAGGGTGGTTGTATGGCGCCGCTTCTCTGTATGCCGAAACGGGTGAAGGATTTGATGATTATTTCACCGAAACCTTAGACAAAGTTGCCCTCGAAATCGGTGTTGTCGGCCCCGCGGCGCTTGGCGAAGAGGTTCAAAACGAATTTCACCGCGCAATCAGTGTGGCGACGTCCAACGGGTGGGATAATCAGCTTAAAAACGAACCGGGCATTAATTTCATCGCCGAACGCAAATGGCGTGCAGAGCCCTTTCGGTTCTGGGGATTAGAAGCGGACGCCATCCCGCATGTGGGGGCATCTCTTGGGAACGTTTATACGCATGTCAGTGGCGGGGCGATCGCGCGCTTCGGGCAACAATTATCGATCGACTATGGGCCACCGTTGATCCGTCCCAACCTGTCAGGCTACAGCGCGATTGAACACACCGAGGGTTTGGCCTGGTATGGCTTTGCCGGTGTCGATGGCCGTTGGTCGTTGCGCAATATCTTTTTAGATGGAAACACGTTCCAAGACAGCCACAGCATCGACAAGGAACCCTTGGTCGGAGATTTCGTTGCCGGCGTCGCAATTGTTTATGGACGTGCGCGGTTGTCATTCACACATGTTATGCGGACCAAGGAATTTAAAGGCCAGGATCAAGCAGATCGCTTTGGGTCAGTCAGCCTGTCCATTCGCTTCTAATTTCGCAAATCTGCGATTTCACCAACGGGTTGCTTCCCCAATCTTATTGAATGCGCTAGCCTCAACATGAACCCGCGGGGAGACGGGCAGGGAGGTTATCATGGCGACATCTGATCAAGTAAGCGATCAACTCATCAAGGCGGCTCAAAAAGCAGCTCAAAAATCACTCAAGGGGGCAAAGGCCAAGCAGCTTCAAACGGTCATTGCGGATTACTTTGGCCATGTGCCAGAGCAAGACGTCGAAGACTTGGGCGGGGCTGGCCTGATGCAACTGGCCGCGGGGCACATGGCCCTGGGTGAGACGCGCAAACCAAAACAAACAAAAATCCGCGCATTTAATCCGGACAAAAAACGCGATGGCTGGGTTTCCAACCACAGCGTCATTGAGATTGTTACCGATGATATGCCGTTTTTGGTGGACTCGGTGTCGTCCGAAATTACCCGGCGTGAACTCCCGATTAATTTGGTCATCCACCCGATCTTTAAGGTGCGCCGTTCCAAAAGCGGAAAAATGACAGGCATTCTTGAGCGCGGCGAGATGGACGTCGATGCGCGCGCTGAAAGCTACATGCATTTTGAGGTCACCCAACAACCGCAAAAAGTTTTGGACGAAATCGCCGCATCGCTTGCCGATGTGCTGAGTGATGTCCGGGCTTCGGTAGAAGACTGGCGTCCAATGCGCGAACGCATGGAAGTCGCCATCGAAGATCTGAGTGTGGAGCCCCGTGGCGTCCACCCCGAAGAAGCCTCAGAAGTGCGCGAATTGTTACGCTGGCTGCACGATAATCACTTCACGTTCCTGGGCTTTCGCGAATACAAAGTCAGCGGGACTGGCAAAAAAGCACGGGTCACCGTCGACCGATCATCCGGTTTGGGCGTGTTGCGTGATGCGTCTGTATCTGTGTTTGAATCATTTCAGTCCAAAGACACATTGTCGCCTGAAATTGCTGAATCGTTGACCGGTGGAAATCTTCTGTCAGTTACCAAAACGAACCAGCGATCCGTTGTCCATCGGTCTGTTCATATGGACGCCATCGGTATCAACAAACTGGATAGTAAAGGCAAAGTGATTGCCCACCGATTGTTTGTCGGTCTGTTCACATCTGTTGCTTATAACTTGTCACCACGGAATATTCCGCTGCTGCGTCGTCGCCTGCAAAAGGTTGTCGACCTGTCGGGTTACACACGTGATAGCCACGACGGCAAGGCGCTGCTGAATATCTTGGAAACCTATCCACGTGACGAGCTGTTCCAGATCGATGAAACGACTTTGCATAATATTGCGACGGGCATCTTGCATTTGCAGGAGCGCCAGCGGGTCGCCCTGTTCGTGCGACACGATGCCTTTGGTCGTTACTTGTCGTGCTTGGCGTTCGTGCCACGGGACAGATACAACACGGAACTTCGCCAAAGGATTCAGGAAATCTTGGCCGACGCCTTTGGTGGACAGCCGTCGGCATTCTTTACGCACTTAGGTGACTCTCCACTTGCCCGCGTGCACATGATTATCAAATTGCCGGCGCGCAAAATTCCTAAATACAATGTCGAAGAGATTGAGGCAAAGATCACTGCAGCTGCTCGCTCTTGGTCGGATACTCTGCTCGAAGCGTTGGTCAATCGTGACGGAGAAGCTGCAGGTCATGACATGCATGATCGGATCAAATCAGCGTTCGGCGCGGCCTATCAGGCGACATATAATTCGGATCAGGTGCTCGAAGATATCGACAAACTGGCCGCTGTTGATGCCAGTGGTGACATTGGACTGCACCTTTATCGGCATCCGGGCGCTGATGCTAATTCGGTGAACTTCAAACTTTATATCCCGAATGACAAAGTCGCGTTGTCAGATGCTTTGCCGCTTTTTGAACACATGGGCTTTAAGGTTATCGACGAAGCGGGGCCGCATACGGTCAAAATGGCGAACGGTGTTTATGACCGGATTGTTATTCACGATTTCGGCCTTCGCACGCGTGATGGGTCTGATATCGATCTGGAATCCGTTCGCGATAATTTCGAAGATGCCTTTGCCAAGGTCTGGCAGGGCCGTGCCGAAAGTGATGGGTTTAATGGACTTGTCGTGACGGCAGGCTTGAACTGGCGCGAAGTGGTTGTGCTGCGTGCGTATTGTAAATATTTGCGCCAAGTCGGGATCACGTTTTCGCAAGCTTACATGGAACAAACGATGGTCAAGCATCGGGTGTTCTCGCGACTGCTGGTCAGTATGTTCATGACGATCTTTACGCCAGGCCGGACCAAAAACAAAGTGTCACCGGGTAAAATGCGCACCGAATACATTGCCATGCTCGATGATGTTTCCAGCGCAGATGAAGATCGCATTCTTAGAAGATTCTTGAATGCATTAGATTCCACACTTCGCACCAACTTCTTTCAGATGGGCGAAGACGGAGAGCCGAAATCATATGTGTCATTTAAAATCGATTCAAAAGCGATCGACGAAATGCCACTGCCACTGCCGTTCCGTGAAATCTGGGTTTATAGCCCCCGGGTCGAAGGTGTGCATTTGCGCTTTGGGTATGTCGCCCGTGGTGGCTTGCGCTGGTCTGATCGCCCAGAAGATTTCCGTACCGAGGTCTTAGGGCTGGTTAAAGCACAACAGGTGAAGAACGCGGTTATCGTCCCGGTTGGGTCCAAGGGCGGATTTGTCTGCAAACAACCACCGACCGATGGTGGCCGTGATGCGTTTTTAGACGAAGGCATCGCATGCTATAAAATCTTCCTGTCCGGCTTGTTGGACATCACCGATAACATCGTAGGTCAGAAAACCGTCAAACGTGCTAACGTCGTACGGCGTGATGACGATGATCCATATCTGGTGGTGGCGGCAGATAAGGGCACGGCGACGTTCTCTGATATCGCCAACGGTGTGTCGATGGAATACGGACATTGGCTGGGTGATGCGTTCGCATCTGGTGGTAGCCAAGGTTACGATCACAAGAAAATGGGTATCACCGCACGCGGCGGTTGGGAATCAGTAAAACGCCATTTCCGTGAAATGGGCATTGATTGCCAGTCCGAAGATTTCACCTGTGTCGGTGTCGGCGATATGTCTGGTGATGTGTTTGGAAACGGCATGTTGTTATCCAAGCACATTAAGTTGCTGGCGGCATTTAATCACATGCATATCTTTGTCGATCCCGATCCTGATCCGGCAAGCAGTTGGAAAGAGCGCAAGCGTTTGTTCGATATGGGTCGATCATCCTGGACCGACTACGACACCAAAAAAATGTCCAAGGGTGCGATGATTTTTGAGCGCAATGCGAAGTCCCTCAAACTGACATCGCAAATCAAAGCACTGTTTGGATTTGATAAAGATGTGGTCACGCCCAACGAGTTGTTGGGGGCGATCTTGCGCCATAACGCCGATCTGATGTGGTTCGGGGGCATTGGTACGTACATCAAGTCTGAAAATGAATCAGCTGCCGATGTGGGTGACCGCGCCAACGATGCAATTCGTATCAACGGCGAAGAAGTCCGCGCCAAAATGATTGGTGAAGGTGCCAACTTGGGCGTCACGCAATTGGGGCGTATTGAATTTGCTTCTCACGGTGGACGATTGAATTCGGATTCGATTGATAACTCTGCGGGTGTCGATTCATCAGATCACGAGGTCAACATCAAGATCTTGCTCGGCCAAGTGACCAGTGCTGGTCACCTGACAGAACCGGCGCGGAACAAACTGCTGGCGAAAATGACAGACGAGGTCGCGGGACTGGTGCTTGAGCATAACTACGATCAGACCCAGGCGATTTCGCTTATACAATCGCGTGGCATTCATATGGTCGAAAACCAGCATCGCCTGATTAAGAAGCTGGAACGTTTGGGCCTGTTGAACAGGGCGGTCGAATATTTGCCTGATGATGAAACAATCGCTGAGCGGATGACAGCGAAGCGCAGCTTTGTTCGTCCTGAAACAGCGGTCTTGGTCTCGTATGCCAAGCTGTGGACCTACGAAGAGATTCTGGACTCCGACGTGCCGGATGATCCGTACCTGTTCGATGATCTGGTGAATTACTTCCCGACGCCATTACGTAAAACGTATCGTGATGATATCGCCAATCACCGCCTGCGCCGCGAGATTATCGCGACCCGATTGACCAATAACATGATCAACCGGATGGGTGGTTCGTTCGTCAACGAAGTCGGCGAGAAAACCGCGAAAGGTGTGGCAGAAATTGCCCGCGCTTGGTACATCGCCCATAAGATTTTCGATATGTCATCATTGTGGACAGAAATCGAATCCCTCGACAACAAGGTTCCGGCGGAAACCCAAACATCTATGCTGATGGATACGCACCATCTGCTGGAATGGGTGACGTTGTGGTTCTTGCGGAACGGTGAACCTGGACTGAATATCGGCGACCATTGCCGGGCATTCCGCGATGGCATGCGCGAACTTGCGGGGAACTTATCGTCCACGCTGCCGTCGCATTATGTCGATGACATGAAACACCGCGGCAAACCATACACCGACCACGGTGTACCCGAAGCGCTGGCCCATCGCGTCGCGAACCTGGTCAACCTGTATTCGGGATGTGACATCGTACAGTTGGCGGAACGCCGCAAGTTGGATGTGTTGAATGTGGCGCGCGGCTACTTTGCCATCGGAACCCGGTTTCGTATGGGCCGTTTACGTGCGGCTGCGGATCACATGGAATCCGATACGCATTGGCAGCAACTGGCGATCGCAGCATTGATCGAAGAAGTCTACAGTAATCAATTGCGATTGACCGAGACCATCTTGGACAAAGCTAAAAAAGCCACACCGCCGAAAAAAGCGGTCGACGATTGGATCAAGGACAACCCTGGATTGGTGGAACCTACGGACTTGATGCTCGGCGAATTGTGGAACATCGAGGTCAATGACTTATCGATGATCGCAGTCGCCAGTCGTCAGCTTCGGGCCATGGTCGACGGGGCTTCAAAATAAATTGTTGGACGGCTGAATGACATTAACACTTTGGCCTAAGGCCGTTGTCTTTGATCTAGACGGGACCTTGATCGAAAGCTTGCCGGATATCCAACTGGCAACCAACCGCACGCTGGCGGACTTTGGGCTGGACCCACTTGACGATAAAACCACGCGTGGTTTTGTCGGCAAAGGGTCTCGGCATTTGCTGACCAAGGCGTTGCTGCATTATGGCAAGGTGCCCGAAGACGAAGAAATCGATTTCGCCTATCTGCAGTTTTTGCATCATTACAGCAATGCCCCGGCAGAAAGTGGATACGTTTTCCCAGGGGTTGAGGATACACTTCGGACGTTGGCGGATGCGGGGCACGTGCTTGCAGTTTGCACTAACAAGCCGCATGAGCCGACCATCCAGGTTTTGGAAGCCTACGGCATCGCAGATTTTTTTGGCATCATCGTCGGGGGTGATGATGTTGAAAATCGAAAACCCCATCCCGATCATCTGTTGGAAACCACGCGACGTTTGAAGCTGGATAAAACCGACGTCGTGTTTGTCGGTGACAGCGAAAACGATATTCAGGCATCGGTCGCCGCTGATATCCGAAGCGTGTTGCTGACGTATGGATATTCATTATTGCCCCACGATAGCCTGGGCGCCGATGTGATGATCGATACGTTTCCTGATGTGATTGGCGCCATCGATACCATCGCCACCGCCCGGTTATGAGCGAGTCCGCTGCCCGGCGCGGACGTATTGCCTGGTGCCTGTATGATTGGGCGAACTCGGCATTCCCAACAATCATCATTACTTTTGTCTTCGCGGCCTATTTCACCGAAGGCGTGATCGGTGATTCGGTTGCGGGCACCGCGATGTGGGGCCAAGCGCTGGGCTATTCGGCTTTTATCGTTGCTATCACGGCACCGATATTAGGCGCAGTCGCGGATCATACGGGTCGCCGTAAACCGTGGCTTTTTATGACCACGGGCATGTGTGTGGCGTTGAGTGCCTGTCTTTGGATTGTGTTGCCCGATGCGTCGATGGCAATCACCGCGTTGCTGTTGGTGGCGGGTGCCAACATCGCGTTTGAGCTGGGCATGGTTTTCTATAACGCCATGCTGCCTGATCTTGTGGGGCCCAAGAAAATAGGCCGCCTGTCGGGTTGGGGATGGGCGACAGGTTACGCCGGGGGTCTGACTTGTTTGGCGTTGGTATTGGTGTTGTTTGTGCAGGCCGACCCGCCATTGTTCGGGCTGGACAAGGACACTGCCGAACATGTGCGGATTACGGGTCCGTTTGTGGCGGTTTGGATGGCGCTGTTCGCGTTGCCGCTTTTTATT
>DGNZ01000389.1 GCA_002389175.1 Rhodospirillaceae bacterium UBA4479
AGCCAGCCAATTTGATCATCAGATTCTTACCCAGGTTGGCGATGATGCAACCGTTTGTCGCCAAGGAAATTGATTCAAATTTGATTTCGAAGTTGGGCCGAGCCGGTGTTTGTTACTTTGTCACCAGTTCGATACGTTCCGGGGCTATGTTCCGGGGGTTAATCGTCGTGAACAACGAATTGCCAGCCGATCAGATGGATGCGTGCCTTCTCGAAGAACTGACCCAGGCGTTTGGGATGCCCAATGACAGCGATATCAAGACCGGTAAAAAGACGCTGTTCTCATATCTCTTGAAACCGGTTTATAGCTCGGTCTCGACGTCGTTCCGTGAACGTTAACGGGCTAGCCACATCTGATGGGCTTTTTCGATGATCCGAATTGTTTCTGACCAAAGCTTGTAGTCTGGTAATTTTTCAATCGGGACCCAGATCGCATCGGACGCATCAGCGCCCGCTTTTGGGATGGCATCAGCTGAGGCCACGGCAAGCATATCGACCAATGTATAGTGATATTGAATGCGACCATCATCGGCGTAATTGATGCTGTCTACGACGTCTATAAGGCCTGCGATTTCCGTATCCAGATTTGTTTCCTCGAGGACTTCTCGGTGGGCGGCTTCGGCAACCGTTTCACCCAATTTTTGGGCACCGCCAGGCAGGCTCCAGGCACCGACACGCGGCGGCTTGCCGCGTTTGATTAACACAACACCGGCATCACTTAACACAACTGCGCCGACCCCGACCAACGGCCTTTGTGGAAATTCTCTGCGATCTGATAGGGCCATTTTTGTGTCTTTCATCACTTCCATTTGACGGTGCTGTTACTAAGATATCTTTATGGTAACGTGATCCAATATTATTAACTCCACAACGCGAGATTTTTTGTGAGCGATATTCTTGAACGCAAATCGTACAACGATGGTGAAACCGTTTTCCGTGAAGGAGAGCAGAGCAGCAGTGCTTTTGTCTTACAGTCAGGAAACGTTGCGATTTCCCGCAATGTGAATGGTGAAGACCATGAACTGGCCGTTATTGGCCCGGGCAGCATTTTTGGCGAAATGGCGTTGATTGACGATCAGCCACGCATGGCGACAGCAAAAGTTAAGGGAAGTGCGACCATCGTGACCATCACTAAATCGATGTATTCCGAGAAACTCAAAAAATCCGATCCATTTATTCGTGCGTTGCTTCGCATTTTGGTTGAAACGGTCAGAGATACTTCGAAGTGACGTATCTATTGCTGGAAGGTTTCGAGACCTTAGATATCGAGGGCACTGACGGGGTAACTATTCGCACCCGTAAGGCTGGAAACGGACCGCCGATCCTGCTTCTGCACGGCTATCCACAGTGCCATGTTATGTGGCATTTGGTGGCCCCAAAATTGGCAGAGAATTTTACCGTGATCGTTCCCGATTTGCGCGGCTATGGGGATAGTTCAAAACCTACTGGTGCTCCTAATCATTCATTGTATTCAAAGCGCGCCATGGCCGCCGATATGGTGGCAGTTATGTCGACGCTTGGGTTCGATACATTTTCTGTTTTCGGCCATGACCGAGGCGGGCGTGTCGCGCACCGAATGGCACTTGATCATCCGGAAAAAGTTGAGCGGCTTGGTGTTCTGGATATTGTTCCAACGCACACGCTTTTCGCGCGCACAGACAAGGCATTTGCCTTGGGGTATTATCATTGGTTCTTTTTGGCGCAACCCGCACCGTTGCCCGAGAAAATGATTGGCGCTGATCCTGAATATTACATGGCCTGTAAAATGGGGCATTGGAGTTCTGCAGATGCGGTCTTCGATCCAGCTGCCATGGCGGAATACGTTCGATGTTTCTCAGATCCCGCGACCATACATGCGTCGTGCGAAGATTACCGCGCAGCGGTCACGATTGATCTGGAACACGACGAGGCCGATTTCGACCAAAAAGTAACGTGCCCCACATTGGTGTTATGGGGTGAGGCGGGCTTGATGCATAAGACATATGATGTGCTGGCGACATGGCAGGAAAAATGCAAGGTTGTGTCTGGTCGCGCGCTACCATCTGGGCATTTTCTTCCCGAAGAAACCCCCGATGAAACATGGCGCGAAATTAACGCATTTATGAAACAGGTTTAGCGCTTAGATGGCACCACAACATAGCGAAGAACAAAAGAGTATCCGTCGTCAAATGACGTTTTCGCAGCGCCTGCGTGCCTACTTGTTTGCAGGTATTTTGGTCACGGCACCGATCTTTATCACGTTCTATTTGGCGTGGTTGTTCGTCACGTTTGTAGATAGCAAAATCACACCGTTGATCCCCCATTACTACAACCCAGAAACGTATCTGCCTTTTGCGCTGCCAGGTCTGGGACTGATTATCCTGTTGATTGTCCTTATTCTGGTCGGGGCACTGACGGCTGGATTCTTTGGACGGTTATGGGGCCGTGTCAGCGATCGCATTCTTAACCAGATGCCTGTTATTCGGAATGTTCATTCCGCGATTAAACAGATTTTGGAAACGGTTCTAGCGCAACAATCCAATGCATTTCGTGAAGCTGTATTGATCGAATATCCGCGTCGCGGCATATGGGCCATTGGGTTCCTAACAGGCACCACACAAGGTGAAGTGCAAAACATGACCGAAGAGGAATGCATCAACT